>JBGARM010000253.1:0-5000 GCA_044230215.1 Thermoanaerobaculia bacterium
GTATTCACCGCGGATGTACAGGTAGGCCTTGGTCGCGCCGATCGCGTACGCGCCCAGGATGGCGCCCTCGACCCCGCCCTCAGCGCCGACGGCAAGTGGGACTGGTAGACCAACGGCCTGGGGAGGCTCACCGCCGCCTCGCCGCTGACCAGCGGCGGGGTCGGGTTCGCCGGCCGATACGCCTCGCCCTTCACCTGGTTCTTCCATACCGCCGAGATGTTCACCAGCAATTCGGAGATCACCTTCGACTTCGCCGCCGACGGCGCGATCGCAGCCCTCGACGTCGAGGACATCCAGGAGGACGCCTCGGGCCGGGTCGTGCTGGCGGGAGTCGTGCTGACCGGTCCGGGCATCTATCGCCCCGCCCTGGCCCGACTCACCCAGCAGCCGACCCCGCCGCCGTTCTGGACCTACGCGCTCGATGCGACGTTCGATGGCGACGGCCGCAAGATCGGACCGGCGCCTCCGGCCGGCTGGTCCCTCGACAACATCAACGCCGCCGTCGTTCTCCCCGACGGCCGGTCGCTCTTCACCGGCAGTTGCTCCGACTGTTTGGGAGTCGGAGTGGACGGCGCCTTCGTCGTCCGGCTCACCGCGGCGGGAGCGGCGGATGCGGCCTTCTCGGGGGACGGCTGGTTCGCCTTCGCCGTCGGCGGCTACGCCGTCACGCAGCCGAACGCCATCACCGTCGCCAATGCCGGTGCGGTCCTGATCGCCGGGCAGACAGCGACGCCGAGCGTCGTGGGCTTCGTGGCGCGCATCACCTCGACCGGAACCCTCGATCCGGCGATCCACAACGGCGCTGACGGCTTCTACGAGCTCACTCCGGGCGGCACGGGCACCCCGACTGCCGTCGCCTTCGACCCCGACACCGGCAAGGCGGTCGTCGCCCGCGGCCTGAGCGGTTCGGTCGCCGGCGCGGCGCTCCTCGGTTTCAACGCAATCGGCAACGTGGAATCCACTTTCGGCACCGCCGGCGTGCTCGACCTCGACATCGAGGAGGGCGCCCGGCTCGATGCCGTCGAGTACCAGAGCGATGGGAAGATCGTCGCGGCGGGAACCATCGACGCCAACGGAGCACCCTCGGCCGGCTTCTTCCTGGTGCGGGCCCTCGCCAACGGCGTGCTCGACCCGAGCTTCGACGGCAACGGCCTCAAACGGGTGGAATTCGACCTCCAAAGCGACGGGATCGACCAGGCCCACGCCGCTACGCTCTACGGCGGCCGGTTCGTCGTCGTCGGCGAAGCGGAGTACGACTTCGCGGGGCAGCAGAGCAACCTTGCGGCTCTGCAGCTCACCAGCGCCCTGATCTTCACCGACGGCTTCGAGCGCGGGTCGACCCTCACCTGGTCGGCGACCCTTCCCTGACGAGCGGCGGCGCCGCCTTCTCCGCCCGCCTGCTCAAGAACGAAGCCGGTGGGAGCCTGGAGCTCACCTACGACGGCGCCTACCTCGTCGACGGCCTGGTCTACCTCTTCCCCGACGACTTCGAGCGCCAGTCCTCCTGCCACTGGTCCACGACTCAGCCGTGAGCCGCGCAGGCAAGATCTGGCGCGTAGTCGTCATGAACCCGATCCGCACGCGCCTCCTGGGCCGCCCGATCTTGCCGACCGCGCTCCTCGCTCTCCTGCCGACGTTGTTCATCCCGTGCCCGTCGACCGCGCTGCCCATTCCCTACGGCACGGCGGGTCTCGCTCCGGTGCACTCGCAGTTCTTCGTCAATACGGACATCCCGTCCTACCCCGCCGAGGCCTCCGACTGGTTCGGTTACTCGCTCGCGGTCGGCGACTTCAACGGCGACGGCGCCGACGACCTGGCGACCGGCGCGCCGTTCGATCGCGGACCGATCGAGGACCCCCGCCAGAGCGCCGGCGCCGTCTTCATCCACTGGGGAGTTCCCGGCAGCGGCCTCGCGCCGGGTGCGGCGACGACGATCCTCAACCAGTACGCCTTCGGCAGTCCGGACACCGCGCAGGCCGGCGACCACTTCGGCTGGACACTGGCGGCCGGCGACTTCAACTTCGACGGCCGCGACGATCTCGCCGTCGGCACCATCCACGACGACGAGCCCGGCGGCGGCACCAAGGGCTCGGTGCAGATCTTCTACGGCCAGACGGGCGGCATCGATCTCGCCGGCGGCCAGTACCTGCAGCTCGGCCGCAGCGGGCTCCCGGGGCCCAGCGGCCCCGGCGACTACTTCGGCTGGGCGCTCGCAGTCGGCGACTTCAACGGCGACTTCTATCCCGACCTGGCGATCGGGGCACCCTATGCGACGGTGAGCGGAGCCGCCTCCGCGGGCGCGGTGCTCGTCCTCCACGGCAGCGCCGCCGGCCTCGATCCCGGCAACAGTTATGTCGTCACCCAGGACGAGGCCGGCATTCCCGACACCGCAGAATCGACCGACGAGTTCGGGACCGCGCTCGCCGCGGGGAATTTCAACGGCGATTGGAACTGCCCGCCGATGTCCTTCTGCGCCCCCTTCGACGACCTGGCGATCGGCGTCCCGGGCGAAGACGGCGTCGGCGCGGTCCTCGTGCTCATGGGGAGTCCGTGGAGCCTGCTGTTCGCCAACAACGCCTGGCTCGGCCAGGGCGACACCGGCGGCCTGAACGAAGCCGGCGACGAGTTCGGCGCCAGCCTCGTCGCCGGCGACCTCGACCACGACTCGTTCGACGAGCTGGTGATCGCCGCGCCCCAGGAAGACATCGAGCACAACAACGGCAGCGTGATCGCCAACGCCGGCGAAATCACCGTGCTGTGGGGGCAGTCCCCCGCCCCCTGGTTCAACCCCGCGCGCACGCAGCACTGGAATCAGGAGCGGATCTTCGGCGCGCCGCAGGCGATGGGGAACGACTTCTTCGGCGTCGCTCTGGCGACGGGAGATTTCGACCGCGACGGCACCGAGGAGCTCGCCGTCGGCGTCCCCTTCGACCACAACGTGGGGATCGGCTGGGGCGAAGTGGACGTCCTGCACTGGAGCCCAGGAGTCGGCCTCGACATCGCGCGCAACCTGCGTCCGAGCGTCGCTGGAACGCCGCCGCTGCAGACCCAGGACGACCAGTGGTTCGGCTTCGCGCTCGCCACCGGCGACTTCGACGGCGACTCCTACTCCGATGTCGCGATCGGCATTCCGCACCGCGGCGTCTTCGCCGGACCGACCCAGGTCGGCGCCGAAACGGTGCTCTATGGATCGCTGTTCTCCGACGGCTTCGCGAGCGGTGGCTTGAACTGGTGAGACGCCGCCGCAGAGGGACCGGATAGCATCGGAGGGGATGCCACCCCTGCCGCCCCTGCCGATCGACGAAGTCCTGGACGAGCTTTCAGCCGCCCTGCAGCAGCGCGGCAACGCCGTGCTCCAGGCGCCGCCCGGGGCCGGC
Source organism: Thermoanaerobaculia bacterium (assembly GCA_044230215.1). GTDB lineage: Bacteria > Acidobacteriota > Thermoanaerobaculia > Multivoradales > JAGPDF01 > JAGPDF01. Next base: position 3,378 of record JBGARM010000253.1, read on the forward strand.
AAGACGACGCGCGTGCCGCCGGCGATCGCGGGCTCGGGGATCGCGGGCAAGGGGCAGATCCTCGTCCTCGAGCCGCGCCGCATCGCCGCCCGCGCCGCCGCGCGGCGGATCGCCGACGAGCAGGGGTGGACCCTCGGGCGCGAGGTCGGCTGGCAGATCCGTTTCGAGCGCAACTTCACCCGCGACACCCGCATCCTCTTCGTCACCGAAGGGATCCTCGTCCAGCGCCTGCAGCGCGACCCGTTCCTCGACGGCATCGGCGCCGTGCTGTTCGACGAGTTCCACGAGCGCAGCCTGTTCGCCGACCTCTCGCTCGCCCTGGTTCGCCGCGTGCAGCTCGAAGCGCGGCCGGAGCTCCGGCTCCTGCCGATGTCGGCGACGCTCGACGGCGAAAGGTTGGCTGCCTACCTCGATGCGCCGATCGTCACCAGCGCCGGGAGACTCTTCCCCATCGCCATCGAGCACCTGGAGAGTCCGCCGGGCGACACTCCGCTGGCGACGATGGTGGCCCGGGGTGTCCGCCGGGGCCTCGACGCCACTCCCGGCGATCTGCTCGTTTTTCTCCCTGGCGTGCCCGAGATCCGGCGCGCCGCCGAGGCCCTGACGGGGCTCGCCCGGGAGCACCGTCTCGCCGTCGTCCAGCTCTACGGCGACCTGCCGTCGGCCGAACAGGACCGCGCCCTGCGTCCCGGCACGCAGCGCAAGGTGGTGCTGGCGACCAACGTCGCCGAGACTTCGATCACCGTCGACGGCGTCACCGGCGTCGTCGACTCCGGCTGGGTGAAAGAGAGCGCCGCCGATCCCGCGACCGGGCTCGAGCGCCTGGCGCTCACCCGGATCTCGCGCGCCTCGGCCGAGCAGCGCGCCGGGCGCGCCGGACGCCAGGCCCCCGGCTGGTGCCTGCGCCTGTGGAGCGAGCACGAGCAGCGCGGACTGCAGGAGCGCAGCCGCCCCGAGATCCGCCGCGCCGACCTCGCCTGGACCGCGCTGCAGCTCGCCGCCTGGGGAGAGCGCGACCTCGCCCGCTTCCCCTGGTTCGAAGCGCCGGACGCGCCGTCGCTCGCGAGCGCCGAGGCCACCCTGCGACGCCTCGGCGGGATCGCCGCCGATGGCATCACACCGCTCGGCCGCAAGCTCGCCGAGTTTCCGCTCCACCCGCGTCTGGCGCTTCTCGTTCTCGAAGGCGAGCGCCGCGGCGTGGCCGCGGACGCCGCGCTCGTCGCCGCGCTGCTCTCCGACCGCGATCCGACGGCGACCGCCGAGAGCCGCCTCTCGGGCGCGCGCACCTCTGCCCAGTCGGACCTGCTCGTCAAGCTCGACTCGCTGCGCTCGGCCAGAGCCTCGTCCCACTCGACCCTGTTTCGAACCCGGGACGCGCTCCTCGACACGCTGCGCCAGTCTTCCGCCGCGGGCGCCGAGCCGCGCGGTGCCTCGCCGGCCGGGGAAGAGGAGGGCGAGGAGAGTCTGCAGCGAGCGATCTTCGCCGCCTGGGCGGATCGGCTGGCACGCCGCCGCGAACCCGGCAGTGACCGCGCCGTCATGGTCGGCGGCCGCGGCGTGCGGCTCGCCCGCGAAAGCGCGGTCCAGGAATCCGAGCTCTTCGTCTGCGTCCACCTCGACGAC
>JBGARM010000254.1:0-304 GCA_044230215.1 Thermoanaerobaculia bacterium
CTCACCAGGCCGAGGACGAGGACGCAGAACATCGCCGGACCGCTCCAATAGACCAGGTCGTAGCCCGCCGCGGTCACCAGGATGCCGCAGGCGCCTGTCAGGCCGGCGCCGAGGAACCCGCCGCGGGAGCGCCGCCAGGCGAGGGCGCCGCGAGCGAGCTCGACGAACAGGAACGCCGCGAGCGCCACGGAGCCGAGCAGCCCGGTCTCGGCGAGGACGGTCAGGTAGGCGTTGTCGAGCACGCGTCCCCCCTTTCCCCAGCTCGGCCGCTGCGGCGGATAGTAGCGGTCGAACTCGTTGCGCG
>JBGARM010000254.1:314-4949 GCA_044230215.1 Thermoanaerobaculia bacterium
TCAGCGGGCGATCGGCGAGGATCGCCCCGGTCATCTCGAGTCGTGAGAGACGCTTGACCGAGGTGACCCCGCCCCCCTCCAGGAAGCCCTGGGTGCCGTACTTGTTGAAGGGGTAGGGAAGATGGGAGGCGAGCAGCACGACGATCGCCGCCAGACCGGCGAGGGCGAGGAGCTGTCGCTGACGGCGGGCGAGCAGCAGCGCCAGCGCCACCGACAAGACCAGTCCGAGGAGGGCGCCGCGCGAGTAGGTGAGCAGGGTCGCGGGGACGATCAGGGCGAGGGCGGCGAGGCCGGGAAGCCGAAAGCGCCGCTCGCGGCTCGCGCCGAGCCAAGCCGCGAAGGGCCAGGCCATCACCAGGAACGAGCCGAGCGGCGCGGGATTGAACTGGGTCGAGATGGCGCGGCGCTCGGCGCGATACATGGCGTAGTAGGGATTGTCGGCAGAGGCCTCGTAGAGCGGATTCGTCCCGGTGACAACCTCGAGCAGGCCGCCGAGCGCGACGAGGCCCGCGACCACCGCGATGACGAGGGCGAGCGGGCGCCAGAGCGAACGCTCCCCGGCGACGAGCCGGGCACAGAGATAGCCGGCGACGACGATGAGCGCGAGATGGACGAAGGTTCGATCGGTCATCGGCGATCGCGGCGCCGCCCAGAGACCGGCCGCGAGAGCGGCGAGCGCAAGCAGCGCGATGCCGTTGCGCGCCCGCAACAATCGCGAGCGCCAGGGCCGGACCGCCAGGAGGAGGACGGGAATCGCGACCAGAGAGAGCTCGAGCACGGGCCATTCGCCCCAGACGTGCACCCAGTTCAGTCGCCACGGCAGCACGGCGGCGCTACCGAAGAGGAGGACGAAGAGGAGCAGTCCGAAGGCCCGACCTGCACTCCACGATAGCGGCGCCGGCGGCTCGTCCATACCGGCGGACTTCCGGGTCCCCGGGGGCACGGGTCTCACCGCCGGAGGGCCCGCCACCGTTCGACCCGGCAGCGTTCGGACGCTGGGCGCCGGCACCTCGTCGGCAGGAGTCATTGCGCGTCCGCGGAGTCGCAGGGCGCGCATCCGAGGAGGGCGAGGACGTTGTCGCCGCCGACCGCCAGGGCGGAGCCGATCCTTCCGCGGCCGTCGAGCAGCATCGCCGAGGGTGTGCCGCGCGCGCCGAACCGCGGCGCGACCGCGAGCTCCGGATCGAAGAGGGAGACCGACGCGAAGGCCGCCTGCGCCCGTCGCGCCGCCTCGAGCGGGCCCGCGGTCACGAAGACGAGGCCAGGGGAGGTCGCTGCCGCCTGCGCTTCGTGACGGCGCAGCGCCGCCGCAATCCCGCGGCAGTGCGAACAGTCCGGATGCCAGAAGAGCAGCGCGGTCTCGCGCCCGACGAGCTCGTGCAGGTCGCGGAGCGCGCCACGCGCGTCCGGCAGGCGCACGGGCGGCGCCGGGGCGCCGATGGCGACGTCGCCGACCGGGAGCCCGACTCCCTGGCTCTGCGCGAAACGCATGCGATCGAAGGCGCCGCTCGCGCTCGCCTCGCGGAGCGCCCGGACCATATCGTGGACAGCGCCGGCGCCGTGCCGCACCGGGGTCGCGACGCGCCCGCGCTCGTCGAGCAGCAGAGCCGCCGGCGTCCAGCGCACGCGGAAGCGGCGGGCGAGCTCCGGATCGGCGACGCGCACGAGCTCGACGGTGTCGGAGAGCTCGTGCTCCCAGGCGATCGCCTGCTCGATCAGCGCGCGTCCGGACGGGAAGCGTTCGTTGGCGAAGAGAAGGCACCGCGGGCGAGCGGTGATCGCCTCCGCGCTCGCTGCTTCCCGGCTCAGGAGTGGGGCGGGCGCACCGATCGGAAGGCCGTCATCGGGGCGCGGCGGATCGAGCAGCAGCCGCTCCGGCGCCGCGTCTCCACTGGTCGGAGAAGGGGTCGCTGCGTCGCGCGGCAGCGACTCCGGAGATCCCGCCCGTCGTCGCGCTCGCACGCTTCGCGTCGCGATGCCGAACGCGGCGAGGAGGACGAGTCCGCAGAAGACCCAGGCCCGCGGCGCGGCGGCGAGCCAGTTGCCGACGTCGGGTCCGGCCTCGCTCCGCCCGGCGACGAGGATGCCGCCGGCCAGCGCTCCGAGCGCGAGGTTGCGCAGGACCTCGGCGCGGCCGACCGGTTGCGGGCGGGAGAAGCCGAAACAGGGGCACGCCGGCCGGACCGCCTTGCGGAACTGGGCGAGCAGCACGAGGGTGAAGAGCGCCAGCAGCAGGACGGCGAACCCGGAGGCCTGCCGGGCGGTGGCGCCACACCGCAGCCCGACGGCGGTGGTGATCTCCACGGGGGGAAGCAGGACGGCGGCGGCCCGCGCGGCCGCCGGCGGTCCGCCGAGATCGACGAAGGCGCGGCGGGTCGCTTGCGGATTCGCCGCCTTGGCGAGGCCCGCGGCCGCGAAGACCCCGGCCAGGAGGATACGGCAGACGACGAGGAGATCGATCATGCCAGCTCGGCGCAGAGAGGACGGAGCTCGACCGGGGGCATCGGAGGACGGACTATAGCCGCGTCGGTTCCGTTTGTCGGCCCGCCGTGGCAGAGTTGGACCCATGAATTTGCGCCCAGCGCTTCTGGTGTTCGCTCTCGTCGGCCTCGCGGCCTGTGCGCCGCTCGCCGCGGCGATCTTCACCGTCAACTCCGTCCTCGACGCAGCGGATGCCACGCCCGGCGACGGCGCGTGCAACGACGGCGCCGGCAACTGCACCTATCGCGCGGCGCTCGAGGAGACGAACGCGCTCGCCGGGGCGGACGAGATCCGCTTCGCGATCCCCGCGGGACAGTGCGACAGCCAGACCTTCGTCTGCACGATCACGCCGGCGACCTTCCTCCCCGACATCGTCGGTCCGGTGACGATCGACGGCTCGACGCAGCCGGGCAACGCGGCGGTCTGCACGACGCCGATCCCGCAGCGGCCGACCTACCGCGTCGCGCTCGACGGCAACGGGATGGTCAACCCCGGCGTCCGCTTCCACTCTGCGTCGGCCGTGCCGGCGAGCGGCGCCTCTGGATCCATCCTGCGCGGCATGAACATCCGCGGCTTCTCCGAGGGGGTCGCCCTGGCCGGCGTCGATGGTGGCACCGTCACCGGAGTGCGGGTGGAGTGCAACTTCATCGGCACGGATGCGGCCGGCGGGGCGGTCGCCGCGCCGCCGAACTCGGGGAACGGAGTGATCCTGGTCTGCGGCGCCAACGACAGCGTGATCGGCGGTCCGGATGCGGAAGACGGCAACCTGGTCTCCGGCAATGCCGTCGGCATCTGGATCCTCTGCGACTCGCCCGGTGAGACGACCGACGGCAACGCCATCCTCGGCAACTACGTCGGCACCGACAAGAGCGGCAACGTGGCGCTCGGCAACCAGTTCGACGGCGTCGCGGTGAGCGGGAGCGCGGGCCCGAGCGGCAACGTCATCGGCGCGCTGGCGGATCTCTCCGCCCTACGCGGCAACGTCATCGGCGGCAGCGGCTACGGCGGGATCTACCTCGCGGGTCCGATCGTCGACACGCAGGCGCTCGCCAACTGGATCGGGGTCGCGCCCAACGGCACGCCGATCGGCAATCTCTTCGACGGCATCTTCGTCGAGGCGGCCGGCGTGACGATCGGATCCCTCACGCCCGGGCAGGGCAACACGCTCGCCTGGAACGGCTACTCGGGCGTCACCGTGGCGGCCGACCCGACCTTCGTCGGCAACGCCGTCCGCGGCAATCTCTTTCATCACAACGCGGACCAGGCGATCGACCTCGGCGCCGACGGCGCTACGGCGAACGATTCCGGCGACGGCGACACCGGCGCCAACGGCCTGCAGAACTATCCGGCCCTGCAGAACGTGCAGACGGCCGGCGCGAACTTCCAGGTCACGTACACGGTGGATTCACCGCCGCCGCTGGCGGTGGACTTCTACCTCCCCGATGCCGGCTGCCAGGCGCGGGTCTATCTCGGCTCCGACAGCTGGGCGGGGGGCGTCGAGATCGCCACCGTGCCGAACCTGGGGGCGAGCTCCCAGGGCGCCGTCGTCGCGATCGCGACCGACGCTGCCGGCAACACCTCCGAGGTGTCGCCCGGCAACACGAGCTGCAACGTGATCTTCCTCGACGGCTTCTTCTCCGGAAACCTCGCCGCCTGGTCGCTCAGCCAGCCCTGACCGCGGCCCGGGCCGAATCACCCGCGCCTGACCGACGCCGCTGCGTTCGCTCCTTGCGATCCGGTGGCGAGAAGGTCGCGATCGGCGGTCGCCCGGCTCACGCCGCGCAGAGCCAGAGCCTCGGCGCCGATGAGCGCGCAGGGCAGGCCGCGTTCGCGCAAACGCCCGACGACCTGAGCGAAGAGTGTCATGCCTCGGCGGCGCAGCGGGACGGCCGCCGCCCGATTCTCGACTCTGCCTAGCTCGAGGCTGCCACTCTCCGCCGCAGCGACCGTCGGACCGCAACGCTACAGAGCGCCAAGGCGAAGAGTCCTAGGCCGACTCCCGACAGCGCGGGAATCTCGACCACGCTCTCTCCCAGGCCCGACGGCGCGACGGCGATGCCGGACAGAAAGGCCGATCCTCCCGGCTGGGTGAGGATCCCGATCTCCTCGAGGGCGCCGCTCGCGAGGTCCACGCGGTAGAGCCTGTTCGCTTCG
>JBGARM010000255.1:0-4928 GCA_044230215.1 Thermoanaerobaculia bacterium
CGAGACGCCGGGGCGCTTCGAACTGTGGGTGGCGGAAGACCCGAACGCCCGCGCCGTCGCCCGCGCCGAGGCGCTGCTGGAGGAACTGCGCGCGGCCGGGCGGCCGCAGGCGGAGATCGCGATCCTGACGCGCAAGAACACGGATGTAACGGTGATGATCGAGGCGCTGCGCGCGCGCGGCCTCGCCGAGCGCCCGACGCTGGTGTTCACCAGCGACAACGGCTACCTGCACGGCCAGCACCGCCTGACCGGCAAGGGCAACCCGGCGGTCGGCGCCCCCGACCTCACCAACGACATCTGGCAGTACGGCGGCTCCGAGCAGGCGATCACCCAGACCGTTTCGTACGGCCGCAAGGGGATGATGCCGGCGCACGGTGACCTCCTCGGCCCGGCGAAGGTGCGTCTGCTGACCGCTTACGTCTACGGCCTCTCGAAAGGATCCTGATCACGACCAGCAAAGCCGGCGGCTCCTACTTCTCGGTCCACCAGAAGGTTTATCCGCGCATCGTGCACGGCCGCTTCGCGCGGCTGCGCATCGCGGCGCTCGTTCTCACCCTGGGCGTTCTGTACGGCCTCCCCTGGCTTCAATGGGGAGGCCGGCAGGCCTTTCTCCACGACCTGCCGGCGCGCAAGTTCTATTTCTTCGGCCTGGTCTTCTGGCCGCAGGACCTGATCTACCTCACTGCCGTGCTGGTGGTGGCGGCGCTCGCGCTCTTCCTCTTCACCGCGCTCGCCGGCCGCGTCTGGTGCGGCTACGCCTGCCCGCAGACGGTCTTCACCCAGATTCTGGTCTGGATCGAGCGCTGGGTGGAAGGCGACCGCGCCAGCCAGATCCGCCTGCGCAAGAACGGCTTCTCGCTGCCGCGCGCCTCGAAGCTCGCCATCAAGTGGACGCTGTGGCTCGCCTTCGCCCTGTTCACCGCCTTCTCGACCCTCGGTTCCTTCACCCCGATCCGCCAGCTCGGCGGGCGCATCCTCGAAGGCGAGCTGGGCCCCTGGGAGACCTTCTTCCTGGTCTTCATCGTCGTCGCCATCCTGCTCTTCGCCGGCAAGATGCGCGAGCAGGTCTGCATCTACATGTGCCCCTACGCGCGCTTTCAGAGCGCCATGTTCGACCGCAACACGCTGATCGTCTCCTACGATCCGGCGCGCGGCGAGCCGCGCGGTGCCCGCGCCAAGGAGACGGCAGAGAAGCCGCTCGGCGACTGCGTCGACTGCACGCTCTGCGTGCAGGCCTGTCCGACCGGCATCGACATCCGCAACGGCCTGCAGTACCAGTGCATCGCCTGCACCGCCTGCATCGACGCCTGTGACGAGGTGATGGACAAGGTCGGCTCACCGCGCGGCCTGGTGCGTTACACCACCCTGAACGCGATGGAGAACCTGAAGACGCAGATCCTGCGTCCGCGAGTCGTCGCGTACGCCCTGCTGATGCTCGGAATCATCACTGCGCTGGCGATCTCGATCTCGAGCCGCATCCCGGTCGCCTTCGACGTCCTGCGCGACCGCAACGCCCCCTATCGCGAAGCGCGCGACGGCCGGATCGAGAACGTCTACCGCCTGAAGGTCCTCAACATGGACGAGCGGCCGCGGACCTACCTGCTCCGTGCTTCGGGCCTGCCGAACATCTCGGTCGACTTCGAGGCCGGCGATCTCGACATCGGACCCGGCCAGGTGCGCGACGTGCCGGTGCGCCTGCGGGTCGCTCCGGGGGATATCCCCGAGCACTCGAACGAGATCGAGCTCGAGCTGGTCGCCGCCGACGATGCGAGAATCAGCGTCCGCGAGTCGGCCCGCTTCCTCGGCCCGCGGCGAACCGAACCCGCTGAGGCCGACGAACACCGCGACGGGCGCAAGGGGGACTGATGGCGTCCACCGCGAGCAATACCTGGTACCGCAACCCGCTGGTCTGGTTGCTGATCGCCTTCCCGACCTGGTCGGTCGTCGCCGGGATCTCCACCGTCGTCCTGGCCTTCCAGGTCTTCGACGGCGTCGTGGTCGACGACTACTACGCCCGCGGCAAGGCGATCAACGTCACCATCGAGCGCGACGTCGCCGCCCAGCGGCGCGGCCTCACGGCGCTCGCCACCCTCACGCCAGCTGCCGGCGGCGCGGGGCAGACCATCGAAGTCCGGCTGACGGCGCTCGACATCACGTCGCTGCCGGCGACGCTGCGCCTGGCTTTTCTCCACTCGACGCACGGCGGCGCCGACGTCCAGGTCGATCTCCTTCGCCAGGCACCCGGGCTCTATCGTGGCAGCCTGCCGCCGCTCGCGCAGGGCAAGTTCTACCTGCAGGTCGAGGCCGAGGACTGGCGCCTCGTCGGCGCGCTCCGGCAACCCGCGGAGAGTGCCGCCAGCCTCGGACCGGCGCAATGAACACGATCGCCGCCGGCAGTGCCTTCGTAGCGGGGCTGCTCTCGTCCGGGCACTGCTTCGGCATGTGCGGCGGTATCGTCGGCGCCTTTTCCCTCGGCGGGAGCGGCGGGGGCGGCGGCACCGGCAGAGTCGGCAACGCCGGGCGAGACCTGCGCGAGCGACTGCCGGGTCTCGCGGCCTACAACGCCGGCCGGATCCTCACCTATGCCGCCCTCGGCGCCCTGGCGGGGGCGCTCGGCGCGGCTGTCGGCGGAGCTCTGCCGCCGGAGCTCGCGCGGCGCGGCGCACGCCTCTTCGCCGCCCTCTTTCTCGTCGGCCTCGGGCTCTTCCTCGCCGGCCGGCCGCAGTTCCTGCAGCCGATCGAGCGCCTGGGAGCGCGCCTCTGGCGGCGCATCGAACCGCTGGGTCGCCGGTTTCTCGTCGCGCGCGGCCGCGGGCACGCCCTGGCGCTCGGGCTGATCTGGGGCTTCCTGCCGTGCGGCATGGTCTACTCGATGCTCGCCATGGCGAGTCTTGCCGGCGGCCCGGGTGACGGCGCCCTGGTCATGCTCGCGTTCGGCGCCGGCACGCTGCCGGCGCTCTTCGCTGCCGGCCTCGCCGCCTCGCGACTACGCGATCTGGCGCGTTCGACCGTCCTGCGCCGCAGTGCCGCCGCCGCTTATATCGCGCTCGGCGCCTGGCTGGCGTTCACCGCCATCGCCGGACCGAAGCACGCGCACGGGCCGGCTGCCGGAGCGGGCGAAACCTGTCCGCCGCACTCCGGCGCGGCGATCTAGAACTTCCGGCGTCCGGGGTCCGCCGGCGCGGGTGCGGCAGGCTCGGCACCCTCCGCAGGCCGCCCCGGGGCGCCGTCCGATAGACTGATGTCCACTGCCGGGCTCCGGCGCATCCACGAGAGGGAACCCCAGAATGACTTCCAAGACACCCATCACGGTCGCCCATGGCGACGGCATCGGCCCCGAGATCATGCAGGCGACGCTGTCGATCATCCAGGCCGCCGGCGCCCAGATCGAGATCGAGACCATCGAGATCGGCGAGGCGGTCTACAAGCGCGGCCATCTGGCCGGTATCGAGCCTTCGGCCTGGGAGTCGCTCCGGCGCACGAACGTCTTCCTCAAGGCGCCGATCACCACCCCGCAGGGGGGCGGCTTCAAGAGCATGAACGTCACCGTGCGCAAGACGTTCGGCCAGTACGCCAACGTCCGGCCGTGTATGTCGCTGCATCCGTTCGTGCGCACGCGCCATCCCGGCATGGACGTGGTCATCGTGCGCGAGAACGAGGAGGACACCTACGCCGGCATCGAGCACCGTCAGACCGACCAGGTCTACCAGTGCCTGAAGCTCATCAGCCGGCCGGGCTCCGAGAAGATCGTGCGCTACGCCTTCGAGTACGCCCGACGCAACAAGCGCAAGAAGGTCACCTGCTTCATGAAGGACAACATCATGAAGATGACCGACGGCGTCTTCCACGAGGCCTTCGACACCATCGGCGCCGAGTATCCGGACATCGAGAAGGAGGCCTGGATCGTCGACATCGGCGCCGCCAAGCTGGCCGATACGCCGACCGCCTTCGACGTCATCGTGATGCCGAACCTCTACGGCGACATCCTCTCCGACGTCGCGGCGCAGATCGCCGGTTCGGTCGGTCTCGCCGGCTCGGCGAACATCGGCGAGCACGTGGCGATGTTCGAGGCGATCCACGGCTCGGCGCCGCGGCGCGCCGGCCAGAACATGGCCAACCCGTCGGGTCTCCTCCACGGCGCCATCCTGATGCTGGTCCACATCGGCCAGGCGGAGGTGGCGGAGCGGGTGCACAACGCCTGGCTGAAGACGATCGAGGACGGCGTGCACACCTACGACATCTTCGCCGAGGGCGTCTCCAAGGAGAAGGTCGGCACGCGCGAGTTCGGCGCCGCCGTGGTCGCGCGTCTCGGCCAGGAGCCGACCGTGCTCAAGCCGGCGCGCTACGTCAACGCCCCCTCCCAGGCCGGACAGGCGGCGGCGACGCACCAGCGCGCCGTCAAGCAGCTGGTCGGCGTCGATCTGTTCCTCGATTGGGCTGGCGGCCACCCGGACGAGCTGGCGAAGCTCGTGCTGCCGCTCGGTGCTGCGGGCCTGGAGCTCAAGGCGATCTCCAACCGCGGCACCAAGGTCTGGCCGGAGGGCTCCCCGGAGACCTTCTGCACCGATCACTGGTGCTGCCGCTTCCTCGGCCAGGACCGCCGGGGCACCGTGACCCACGACCAGATCGCGGCGCTGCTCTCGCGCTGCGCCGCCGCCGGACTCGACTTCATCAAGACCGAGGGCCTCTTCACCTTCGACGGCCAACGCGGCTACTCCGCCGGCGGCGAGTAGTTGGCCACACCGATCCCGCGGAACTCCGCAGCCTTCACCGCCGGCGAGATCGCCGCGGCGACCGGTGGGACCCTGTTCGAGCTCGAGCCGGCGCGGGCGCTCTGCGAGGTTTCGACCGACTCGCGCACGGCTCCCGCCGACGGTCTCTTCGTGGCGATCCTCGGCGAAGTGCACGACGCGCACCGCTTCGCCGGC
>JBGARM010000256.1:0-4913 GCA_044230215.1 Thermoanaerobaculia bacterium
TCGCCAAGCGCATCTTCTCGAGCGATCCCGGCCGCGCTTCGGGATCGGGCGCGACCCAGTCCGGAATCCGGTACTCGGCCCCCTGGCAGACCGAGTTCGCGCCGTAGGGGTCGTGCGCGATCTTGTCGTTGAGCGGGTCGCGCACGAGCTTCCGCTGGCGGCCGGCCGCGACCTCGAGCTTGTACTCGACCCGTGAGTTGGCCGGGATGTCGATCACGAGGAACCAGAGGTCTGTGCCGCCCACGCGCTGAAACGGCACCGAAGAGGGCAGGCCGAAGATCCAGTGCTGCAGGAAGACGGCGTCCGCCTCGCCGCGATAGAGGAAGGTGACCGTGCGCCCCTCGACGATCGGCGCTGTGTGGCTGGCCAGGAAGGAGTCGATCTTCGCCGGGCCGAGATCGCCCTCGGCCAGGAGATGCGAAATCGCCAGCGTCATTCGACCTCCAGGGGCACGATCGCGCCGTCGGGCATCAGCCGGCTCATGCCCTTGCCGAGAGCGGCCGCCCCCTGCAGATCGGCTCGCCCGCGCTGGTCGAGCGCCATCCAGGCGCCGTCGGCCATCGCGATGCAGAGCGCCGGGGCGAAGCGTCGCGCGAGCAGCGCCACACGCCGCCGGTCATCGAGCGCCAGGCGGCGGCGGGCGTGGGGAAAAAGCACGACTTCCTTGGCCAGGCCGAGGCCGTGCTCGAGGACTTCGGTATTGCCGTAGCCCTGCGGCGGCGAATGGTGGAACAGGACGATCCTCTCGGCGATCGCCATCGCCCCCGCCGACCAGGCGAAGACCGCCTTGCCCTTGAGCTTCTGACCGAGATCGAACAGCCGCAACCGGTTCATCAGGATGGCGACATGTCCGCCGGCGATCGCCAGACCCTCGACTTTCTCGAGCTGGCGCACCATCTGGCGACTGTGGCGTTCGATCGCCGGACGCTCGGCGGGCCGGAGTTGGCGGATGAACGCGGCATGCACCTCATCGACGCGCGCGAGATGATGCTCGTCGAGGGCGCGGATCCCCTGCAGCGCCGACTCGCGCTCGGGGGCCAGGATCTCCGGGTCGCCGTCGCGCAGCTCGAGCTCGCGCAGCGCCGTCTGGGCATAGCCCAGCCGGGAGCGGTAGATCTCCTGCAGCTCGCGCAGCCGCTCCTGGCGCTCGCGATAGGCGGAAGCGAGCTCCGGATCGCGCTCGAAGGCGTCCTCGCCGCGCGCATAGAGCATGAGGTTCATGGTGCGCTCGCCCAGGTGCTCGTGGAGCTCCAGGTCCTCGGCCTCGCGCTCCTGCCAGCCGGCGGTCACCGAGGCCAGCCGTCCGGAGATCCCGGCGCGCGCCACCGCCTCGCCCAGGGTGGGCGAAAATCGCTGCGGTCCGAGGAGGGTCACGGTCGGCATGGGCTAGAATCCTATGGTCCCAACGGCTCGAGAGTCCATTCGCCCGGCGCGAAGGAGAGATCATGCACGTCATCTTCGTGGAACCGAAGTTCCCCTTCAATCAGCGCGAATTCGTGCGCGGTCTGGCCGCGGTCGGCGCGCGGGTCACCGGCATCGGCGAACGGCCCTGGGAAGCGATCGACGAGGAGCTGCGCAGCTGGATGGTCGGCTACGAGCAGGTGCGCTCGGTCGTCCACGAACCGTCCATGCTCGACGCCGTGCGGCGGGTGCAGGCGACCGCCTGGGTCGACCGCATCGAGGCGACGGTCGAAGCTCACATCATGCCGGTGGCCAAGGTGCGCGAAGCCGCGGGCATCCCGGGCACGACCGTGCAGACCGCCTACCTCTGCCGCGACAAGCCGGCGATGAAGGAGGCGTTGCGCCGGGCCGACGTCGCCTGCGCCCAGTCGCGCGGCGTCGCGAGCGCGCAGGAGCTCCGGATGTTCGCCGCCGAAGTCGGCTATCCGATCATCCTCAAACCGCGCGCCGGCGCCGGGGCGTCGGGCACGCAACGGGTCGACAACGACCGCGAGCTCGAGAGCGCGATCGTCGACCAGGGACTCGACCGCGGCGCCTCGGTGGCCGCCGAGGAGTTCATCGAGGGTCACGAAGGCTTCTACGACACGATCTCGATCGGCGGCCGCGTCGTCCACGAGTTCATCTCGCACTACTACCCCAACGTCCTCGAGGCGATGCGCACACGCTGGATCTCGCCGCAGATCGTCACCACCAATCGCGTCGATGCACCGGGGTACAACGATCTCCGCCGGATGGGCCAGAAGGTCATCGAGGCGCTCGGCATCACCACCTCGCCGACCCACATGGAGTGGTTCTTCGGCCCCAAGGGGCTCAAGTTCTCCGAGATCGGCTGCCGTCCCCCGGGAGTCGGCGTCTGGGACCTCTACGCCGCCGCCAACGATTTCGACATCTACCGCGAGTGGGCGATGGCCGTCGTTCACGGCCGCCCCGGGCAGCAGACCTCGCGCCGCTACTCCGCCGGCATGATCGCCCTGCGTCCGAACCGCGACGGGCGGATCTCCGGCTACGAGGGACTCGACCAGGTCTACCAAGCCTACGGCGACTGGATCATCGACTCGCACATGCCGCCGCGGGGCTCGCCCACCGGCGGCGTCGAGGGCGGTTACATGGCGAACGCCTGGATCCGCATGAAGCACCCCGACTACGACCAGCTGCGCCGCATGCTCGACCTCGTCGGCCGCACGGTCAAGGTCCTGGCGCAGTAGACGGACGGCGCGGGCGCGGGCCGAAATGACGACGCCGGCGACGGTCTTCCGCAGCACGATGCCGAGCCCGATCGGCCCGCTCCTGCTCTGCGGTACCGGCACGGCGATCACCGCCATATTCATGGCGACGCGCCGGCACCCGGAGGGAGTTCCCGGCGATACCCGTCCCGACGATGGCCCGTTCCTCGAGGCACGGCGGCAGCTCGACGCCTACTTCGCCGGCGAGCTGCGCGAGTTCACCCTCGAGCTCGCTCCCCTGGCTCCGAACGCGACGCTCTTCCGGCAGAAGGTCTGGCGGGCGCTCCTCGACATTCCGTACGGTGCCACCGAGAGCTACGGCGCGCTCGCGGAGCGCATCGGCCTGCCGCAGGCGGCCCGCGCAGTCGGCCTCGCCAACGGCCGCAACCCGATCAGCATCGTCGTCCCCTGCCACCGGGTGATCGGCAAGACCGGCGCCCTTGTCGGCTACGGCGGCGGCCTCGAGCGCAAGCAGTGGCTGCTCGCCCACGAGCAGCGCCACGCCCTCGGCGCCCAGCAGCGCCTGCCGGGGCTCTGAACCGACCGAATACTCCGCCGGCTCATCCGGAACCGCCAGCAGGGCGTAGGAAGGACAACAGGGCGCTTCGCGCCCCGACGATTCTTCCCTGAGGGCGCGAGAGCGGTCATGAGCAGCGAGCTGATCTTCCTCATCCACCCGGACGAGGCCACCAGGGACCGACTCAGTACCGTCCTGCACGAAGCCGAGTACAAGGTCCTCACCGCGGCCGACGAGGAGGACGCTCTGCGGCACCTGGCGCAGATGCGCTTCGTGCTGCCGGACGTCGTCGTTCTGCCGCTCGCGGAGAGAGCGCCACTGCTGGAGAGGCTGCGCCAGAATCCTCTGACCGCCGATCTGCCGGTGATCGTGCTCTCCGACCAACCGACGGAGGATCGACGACTGGCGCTGCGGCAGGGAATCTCCGACCTCCTGCCGGCCCCGTTCGATCGCGAGGAGCTCCTGCTCACCCTGCGCCTCGCGCTCCAGCGCTCGGCCGAGCGCCGCCGCGACAGCCGGTCGCTGCGCGGTTCGCTGACCCTCCTGCCGGTCGTCGACCTGCTGCAGACGCTCGAGGCCGGTCGGCGCACCGGCGTGGTCGAGGTGCGCAGTGAAGGTCGTCGGGCAACCCTCTGGCTCCGCCACGGATCGCCGATCGACGCGCAGCTCGACGACGGCCGCAGAGGGGACGAGGCGGTTTACGCAGTGCTGCGATTCGATGAAGGCACCTTCGAAGTCGTGTTCGGCGACGTCACCGTCCCCCAGCGGATCTCGACCTCGATGACCGGCCTTCTGCTCGAGGGCATGACGCGGATCGACGAGAGCAAGCGCGAAGTCGCCGTCCCGCACGCCGCTCTCCCGGATCCACCCCCCCGCCCGGCTCCCGAGATCCTCGCCGCGCATAGGGCGCTGACCCTCCTCAACGTCGCCAGCGCCTATGCCGCCGACCTCGTGCAGCTCGACCTCCTCATCCCGGCCTTCGAGGACGCCCGGCGCGCCCTGGTCGCCGACCTGCCGGAGCTCTCCGACTTCGAGCTCGGCGCCGGCGGTCAGATCCACCTCTCCACGCGCCAGGGCGCTGCGGCCCCCGACCGCCTGGCGCTCGCTGCGGGCAGTTGGGTGCGCCGGCTCTTCCAACGTCTGGAACGGGCACTTCCGGGACGGTTCGGAAACGACCGCCTGCGCGCGCTGACGGAGGCCGTGCGTGGGGACATGCAGAGCCTCGGGTTCGACGAAGCACTGGGATTGGAGCGCTTGCCGCTCGAGGAGGCTCGATGAACGATCTCTCGCGAATGTCTGTGGCGGATATCGACGCGTTGCCGTTCGGTTTCATCGGGCTGGCGCCCGACGGCACGATTCGCAAGTACAACCGATACGAAGCGGACCTCGCGCGGACCGACCCGCAGGCGGTGCTGGGCAAGAGCTTCTTTCGCGACGTCGCCCCGTGCACGCAGGTGCAGGAGTTCGAGGGCAGATTCCACGAGTTCGCGTCCGGCTCGGGCGAGCCCACGCTGTCCTTCGACTTCGTCTTCGCCTTTCGCCACGGCAGTCAGAAGGTCCGTATCGGCTTCGTGCGATCGCCGATGGCCGGCGAGATCATCGTCACCGTAAGCGAAAACAATGGCATGGGAATCGTGAGAGTAAGAGACGAAGGAACCGGCATCAGCAAAGAGTTTCTGCCGCTGGTGTTCGAGAGATTTCGTCAGGACACG
>JBGARM010000257.1:0-4852 GCA_044230215.1 Thermoanaerobaculia bacterium
TTCGGTGGCGGGCACCTGAGCCTGGTCGCCGGGGAAAGCGGAGCGCGGGCGGCGGGCGATGCCGGAATCGAGGTCGTCGCCTGGCAGTGGGCCGAGCGCGCCGCCGCGAGCGGCGTCTTCGAGGGCGACTTCGAGATGCTCGGGGCGATCGAGCACGACCGCTACCGCAACCGCCCCCGCGTGCGTCTCGTCGACTGCCGCCCGGCGCAGCCGGGACGCAACTAGAATGAAGGAGATGAAGCGCTCCGGCCAGGGTTCGCACAAGCATCTCCGGCGCGGCCTCCTGGCGCTGCTGCTGGTCGCGGTGGCAGGGCTCGCGGGCCTTTACCTGCTCGGTCGCCAGGGGGCGCCCGGGGAGCCCGCCGACGGCGCAGCCGCGAAGCCGGCGACGACGGACGCGGCCGGGCGGGCGAGCGAAGCGGCGCAGCGCGCCGACAACGTCGTCGCTTCGAGCGACGCCTTCGACTTCACCCAGTCGCTGGAGGGCAAACCGGTCTTCAGCGTCCACGGCGACCGCTTCCGGACGACTCGCGAAGGCAAGGTCGAGCTCGAAGGGGTGCGTTTTCAGATCTACCGTGACACGACCAGCTATTCGGTGGCGAGCGACACCGCCGCTTACGACACCAACTCCCAGGAGGCCCTCCTCACCGGCAACGTGAAGCTCGCCGGCGGCGCGCTCGAGATCGCCAGCGGCCAGCTCCAGCTCTCGCGCGGCGGCAAGTTCCTGGTCGCCCAGGGGCCGATTGCGCTGCGCCAGGGGCCCTACTGGACGGGCCAGGCGAGCGCCCTCGAGTTCGACGTCGCGCTCGACCTGATGACGATGCGCGGCCCGGTGTCGATCGCCGGGCAACTGCCCGGAGCGGAGCCGATGACGGTAACGGCCGGGAAGATCGTGCTCGACCGCGCCGGCCGGGTGCTCCGCGCCAAGGGCGCGGTGACGGCCAGCCGCGGCGCCAGTCACTTCGAGTCGGACGAAGCCGAGCTCTTCCTCGCCGAGGATGGCGAGACTCCGGCGATGCTGATCCTCGACGGCGCCCTGACCGGCAGCTACCTGGCGACGGGCGCGACCGCCGCCGAGACCGCCGACCGCGTCGACTTCCGCGGTGCCAAGCTGACCGTCCAATTCGGCGCCGGCGGGGTCAGCGAGCCCTCCGAGATGAGTCTCGAAGGCCGCGGCAAGATCCTGGCGCTGATCGAGTCGGTCGACGGCGAGATCATCCACGGTCTGGCTTCGCGGGCGCTGTGGATGCAGCTCGAGGGAGGGCGTCCGCGCACCGCCCAGAGCACCGAACCGGTCTACTTCGCCGAGTATCGCCGCGGCGTCGAGGAAGCCCAGCGTTCGGGGCGGGCCGACCGGGCGGACGCCGAGTTCGGAGCGACGGGCGGCATTTCGCGGGTGGTGCTGGCCGGCGGCGTGACGCTCACCGATCCCAGGTTCCGCGGCTGGGGCGAGCAGGCACTGTTCGACTTCGCCGGCGGGCGCTCCGAGCTCCTCGGCGAGCCGGCGCGCACCGAGAGCGCGAGCGGCGATCTCGCCGCGCCGCACATCGCCTACACTCGCAAGACCGGCCTGCTGACCGCCGACCGCGGCGTGCGCGGCGTCCTCAAGCGGGGAAGCGGGAGCGCGGTCGCCGGCGTCGGCTTCCGCAGCGACCAGCCGATCGAGTTCCAGGCGGACGAGGCGAACTTCACCGACTCGCCGCGGGGCTTCTTCCTCAAGGGCAAGGTGCGCGCCTGGCAGGGCAAGAGCCTGCTGCTGGCGAACCAGGTGCATGGCGAAGAGACCGAGGAGCGTCTCTCGGCGGCGGGGGGCGTGCGGACGATGATCGATCTGAAGCAGCGCGGATCCGGGGCCGCGACGGCGAGCCCGGCCGCCGACGCGTCGGCGATGACCGAGGTGATCGCGGATCTCCTCACCTATCGCCGGCAGGAGGCGAGCGTCACCTATACCGGCGGCGTCCGTCTGCAGCAGGGAACACGCACGCTCTCCTGCGACGAACTGGTCGCCAGACTCGACGGTGCGCAGCAGATGAAGAGCATGACCGGCACCGGCAAGGTGGTGCTGCGCGACACGGCGGACGGCCGCTCGATCCAGGCGGCCACGGCCGCCTACGACGTCGCGGCGGAGAACATCGAGCTCCTGGGCAATCCGGTGACGATCAAGGACGACTCCGGCGCCTCGCTCACGGGCAAGCGGGCGATCTACGATCTCAAGACGGGCTCGGCGCGCCTGGCGGGAGCGGCGCAGTGATTCGCGAGGGCCCGCGCCTCCAGGCGATCAATCTGCAGAAGGTCTACGGCGGGCGCACCGTCGTCCACGACGTCTCGGTCGAGGTGGCTCCGGGCGAGATCGTCGGCCTGCTCGGGCCGAACGGCGCCGGCAAGACGACGACCTTCTACATGGTCGTCGGCCTCGCCCCGCCCGACGGCGGCAAGGTCATGCTCGGGGACGAGGAGATCACCGACCTGCCGATGTACCTGCGGGCGCAGCGCGGCATCAGCTATCTGCCGCAGGAGCCTTCGGTCTTCCGCAAGATGTCCTCCGAGGACAACCTGCGCGCGGTCTTCGAGACCCTCGATCTCACGCATGCCGAGCAGGAGCGCCGCATCGACCGCCTGATCGAGGAGTTCCGCCTGCAGAAGGTGCGCAAGAGCATGGGCTACATGCTCTCGGGAGGGGAGCGCCGGCGCGTCGAAATCGCCCGGGCGCTGGTGCTGTCGCCCTCCTTCATCCTCCTCGACGAGCCTTTCGCGGGCATCGATCCGATTGCCGTGCTCGATATTCAAGGTATCATTCGCCACCTGAGACAGATGGGAATCGGCATTCTGATCACCGACCACAACGTCCGCGAGACGCTGAAGATCACCGACCGCGCCTACATCATCAACAACGGCGGCATCCTGCGCGCCGGCTCGCCGCTGGACCTGTCTTCCGACCCGCAAGTCCGCAAGATCTATCTCGGCGAGCAGTTCGAGCTCTAGGACGCCGCTCCCCACTCCATCGCATGGCTCTCGAACAGAAACTCTCCCTCAAGCTGTCGCAGCGACTGGTGATGACACCGTCGCTGCAGCAGGCGATCAAGCTGCTGCAGATGACCCGGCTCGAGCTCGAGGTGGTCGTCGCGCAGGAGCTCGAGATCAACCCGGTCCTCGAAGAGGCCGAGGATCTCGAGGAAGAGGAAGACGGCGGGCCGCTCGAGGCCGCCACCCAGGATGTCATCGAAGAGTTGCCGACCCCCGAGGTCCTCGAGCGCCAGCGCCTCGAGCAGGTGGCGTTCGAGGCCTATCTCGACGACGCTTCGGGGGACGACGGCGGCAGCTACGGCGAGTCCGAGAACCGCGAGGCGCCGCCGCTCGAGAACACGCTGACGCGCGAGCCCGATCTCTACGATCACCTGCTCTGGCAGATCCACATGTCCGACTTCGCGCCGCTCGAGCGCGAGATCGCCGAGCTCGTCGTCGGCAATCTCAACCCGGACGGATTCCTCGTCGCCTCGGTCGCGGAGATCTGCGACCTGGCGAGCTCCGGCCGCGAGCAGCCCCTGGCGATGGAACAGGTGGAGGCGGTTCTCGAGCGCGTCCGACGGCTCGATCCGCCGGGCATCGCCTGCGCGAGCCTGCGCGAGAGCCTGCTGCTGCAGCTCGACCTGCGCGGCGAGCCGGCCGACTCGCTCACCCGGAAGGTGCTCGCCGACCACTGGGATCTCTTCCTCCGCCGCCAGTACGCGACCATCGCCCGCGCGCTCGAGGTCTCGCTGGCCAATCTCGAGCCGGTGATCGAGGACATCAAGACGCTGCAGACCCGGCCCGGGCGCAAGTTCACCAACGACCGCACGCACTACATCGAGCCCGACGTCTATGTCCTCAAGGTGGGCGACGACTACGTCATCCAGTTGAACGACGACGGACTGCCGAAGCTCAGGATCTCGCGCGCCTACCGCAAGATGCTGAAGAACCTGCGCCAGGAGGGCCGGCAGAACGACGCCCAGCAGTTCATCTCGGAGAAGATGCGCTCGGCGTTGTGGATGATCAAGAGCCTCGACCAGCGGCAGCGGACCATCTACAAGGTGGCGACCTCGATCGTGCGCCAGCAGCGCGATTTCCTCGACCACGGTCTCGACCACCTTCGGCCGATGGTCCTGCGCGACGTCGCCGAAGACATCGGCATGCACGAGTCCACCGTCAGCCGGGTGGTTTCGAACAAGTACATGCATACGCCGCGCGGCCTTTTCCCGCTCAAGTACTTCTTCCACAGCGGGATCGACCGGGACTACGGCGAGGACATCTCCTCGCTGACCGTGAAGCGCAAGATCCAGCAGCTGGTCGAGTCCGAGGACGCCCGCCATCCGCTCTCGGACAGCGAGCTGATGCGCATCCTCAACCGCGAAGGCATCCAGATCGCGCGGCGGACGGTGGCCAAGTACAGGGACGAGCTCAACGTGCCGTCGTCTTCGGACCGCAAACGGATCTTCTGAGCCCGTCATTTCCGAGTCAGGAGGAGCGATGAACATCGAATTCGTCGGCAGACACCTTCAGGTCGAGGAGAAGTCGCGCGTTCTCGCGGCCGAGAAGCTCGAGCGGCTGGGGAAGTTCCTCGCCGAGCCGATCGATGCGCACGTCGTCCTCGAGGCGACCAAGTCGAGGTACACGGCCGAGATCCAGATTCGCTCCGCCGGCCGCGAGTTCCTGTCGAAGGAGGAGGCCGTCGACCTGCACGACGCCATCGCTCTGGCCGCCGACAAGGTGGTGGAGCAGGCCAAGCGGGCCCGCAAGCGCGAAGTGGACGAGCCGCGCCGCAAGGATCGTCTCCAGGCGAGCGCCCAGCAGTGGCCGGTGGAGGTCCTGACGCGAG
>JBGARM010000258.1:0-4826 GCA_044230215.1 Thermoanaerobaculia bacterium
GGCGAAGGCGTCGGAGACCGACTTGGACTTGGGCTCGATGACCAAGGTGGCCTTGAGCACCTGGGCCGGCTTCACCGGATCGCCGCCCTTATTGATGGCGTCGATGGCCTCCTTCTCGGCCTGGCGGCGGCGATCGCGGGAGATGTCGATGCCGACCTGGGCGACCTTGCTGTCCTTGCTGACCTCCAGCGCGGCGCCGAAGCCGGCCTCGGTCACCACCCAGTCGGCGTGGGCGAGCGCCATCTTGGTGGCGATCACCGAGTTGCAGCCGTGGGCGATGTTGGCGAACGGGCCGCCGTGCACGAACGCCGGGACGCCCTCGAGGCTCTGCACGAGGTTCGGCATCACCGCGTCCTTGAGCAGCAGCATGAGGGCGCCCACTGCCTTGAGGTCGGTCGCGGTCACCGCCGTGCCGTCGGGGCGCAGCGCCACGATCAGCCGCCCGAGCCGGGCGCGCAGATCGGCTTCGTCCTCGGCGAGACAGAGCGTCGCCATGATCTCGGAGGCCGGAGTGATGTCGAAGCCGGTCTCGCGCGGCACCCCTTCGCTGGCGCCGCCCAGGCCGATGACGACGTCGCGCAGCGCGCGGTCGTTCAAGTCGATGACGCGGCGCCAGAGGACCTTGCGCGAATCGATGCCGAGGGGGTTGCCCTGCTGCAGGTGGTTGTCCACCAGCGAGGCGAGCAGGTTGTTGGCCGAGGTGATGGCGTGGAAGTCGCCGGTGAAGTGCAGGTTGATGTCGGCCGCCGGCACGACGATCGACTTGCCGCCACCGGTGGCGCCGCCCTTCAGGCCGAAGGTCGGTCCGAGCGACGGCTCGCGCAGGGCGAGCGCGACGTTGTCGCCGTTCGCAGCCATCCCCTGCGCCAGGCCGATCGAGATCGTCGTCTTGCCCTCGCCGGCCGAGGTCGGGGTCAAGGCGGTGACCAGGATGACCTTGCCGGGCTTGCGCCGGGCGAGCGCCGCGGCCCGCGCCTCGAGGCGGATCTTGGCCTTGTCGTCGCCGTAGGGAATCAGGTGCTCCCGCGCGATGCCGAGATCGCGCGCCACTTCGCTTACCGGACGTACCGTGCCAGTGCCACTCATGGAAGTCTCCTTGACCCGATAAGCCTATGCCGACTGGCCGCTCGGGAAAAATGCCGCCTGTCGCGAAGCTGCGACAGATCAGGCGACGCGGTCCGGATCGCCGTAGAGGTTGAGGCCGCCCGGGCGGACGAAGGTCGCGAGCGTCAGACCGTAGCGCTCGGCGAGACCGACGGCGATCGACGACGCCGCGCCGACCGAGGCGAGCACCGGCAGGCCGGCGACGATCGCCTTCTGCACGATCTCGAAGCCGAGCCGGCCCGAGACCATGAGCACGGCGTCCGTGAGCGGCAGGCGGCCGTGGGCGAGCGCCCAGCCGATGAGCTTGTCGACGGCGTTGTGGCGGCCGATGTCTTCGCGCGCCGCGACGAGCCGCCCGTCGGCGTCGAAGAGAGCGGCGCCGTGCAGCCCGCCGGTCTGGGCGAAGATCGACTGCTCGGCGCGCAGGCGCTCCGGCAGCGCCTCGAGCACCTTCCTGCCGATGCGCAGCGCCGACGTCACCACCGGCGCGCGGATGGCGAGGTCGGCGATCGAGCTCTTGCCGCAGACGCCGCAGCTCGCCGAGGCGTAGAAGGTGCGCTCGACCGCCGGCCCGCCGCCGGCGAGCTCGACGGCGACGACGTTCGCGCAGTCCCCCTCGAGCAGCGCCTCGGGATGGGCGAGCGCGAGAATCTCCGCCGCCTCGCGGATCAGCCCTTCGCTGTAGAGGAACCCGGCGACGAGCTCTTCGTCGTGGCCCGGGGTCCGCATGAGGACGGTGAACGGGCGGCCGCCGAAGCGGATCTCGAGCGGCGCCTCGACCGCCAGACGGTCGCTTTCGATCCGCGGCACGCCGTCCCGCAAGCGCCGCACCGGCACCTCGCTCCAGCCGGGCGATTCCGGCGGAGCGGCCGGTGAATTCCGGGGGGGCCTTGGCATCCGCGTCATGTTAGCCTTTTCCGCATGTCCAGGAACCAGCGTTTGACCGTGCCTCTCGTCCGCGATCACAAGGGTGGAGCGCTCCGCCCGGCGACCTGGGACGAGGCGCTCGGGCGCGCCGCCGCCGGCTTCCAGTCGGTGGTCGCCGCGCGCGGTGCCGATGCCTTCGGCATGTTCAGCTGCTCGAAGACGACCAACGAGATGAACTTCGTCGCCCAGAAGTTCACCCGCGTCGCCATCGGCACGAACAACGTCGACAGCTGCAACCGCACTTGACACGCTCCTAGCGTCGCCGGTCTGGCGACGGTGTTCGGAGCGGGGGGTGGCACGAGCTCCTATCGGGAGATCGAGGAGACGGACTGCGTCCTCCTGTGGGGCTCGAACGCCCGCGAGACGCATCCGATCTTCTTCCATCACCTCCTGAAGGGCGTGCACCGCGGGGCGAAGCTCATCGCCATCGACCCGCGACGGACGACCTCCGCCCAATGGGCCGATCTGTGGGTCGGCCTCGACGTCGGCTCGGACATCGCGCTCTCGAACACCGTCGCGCACGAGATCCTCGCCGCCGGCCTCGAGCACCGGGAGTTCATCGAGCACGCGACCTCGGGCTTCGCGGCGTATCGCGAGCACGTCGCCTCCTGGACACTCGAGCGCGGCGCCGAGGTGACCGGCGTGCCGGCGGAAGTCATCCGCGAGATCGCCCACAGCTTCGCCAGGGCGCCGCGGGCGATGATCTGCTGGACGCTGGGCATCACCGAGCACCACAACGCGGTCGACAACGTCCTCTCGCTCATCAACCTGGCGCTCCTCTGCGGCCACGTCGGCCGCTACGGCTCGGGACTCAATCCGCTGCGCGGCCAGAACAACGTCCAGGGCGGCGGCGACATGGGGGCGATCCCCGACCGCCTCGCCGGCTTCCAGCACGTCGAGAACGCCCCGCTGCGGGCCGCCTTCGAGCGCGCCTGGGGGGTATCCATTCCGCCCAAGCGCGGGCTGAATCTCTCCGGCATGTTCGAGGCGATGGAGCACGGCGCGCTCACGGCGCTCTACGTCATCGGCGAGAACCCGATGCGCAGCGAGGCCGACCAGGTGCGCACCCGGCGGCTCCTCGAAGGTCTCGAGTGTCTGGTGGTGCAGGACATTTCGCTGACTGCCACCGCCGAAGTCGCCGACGTCGTCCTGCCGGCCGCCGCCGGCTGGTGCGAGTCCGAAGGCACGGTGACCTCGAGCGAGCGCCGCGTGCAGCGGGTGCGCATGGCGATTCCGCCGCCCGCCGGCGCGCGCGACGATCTCGACATCCTCTTCGACCTCGCGCGGCGCATGGGCCACGACTGGGGGCGCCCCGACTCGGAGACGATCTGGAACGAGGTGCGCAGCCTCTCCCCGGTGCACGCCGGCATGAGCTACGCCCGCCTCGAGGCCGAGGACGGCCTGCAGTGGCCGTGCTACGACGAGAGTCATCCCGGCGAGCTCTTCCTGCACAGCCGCCTGTGGGAGCGGCCGGTCCTCGGGCCGCGCGCGCCGTTCCACGTCCTGCACGACGACCCGCCGGTCGATCTGCTCGACGCCGACTTCCCCTTCCGGTTGACCACCGGGCGGCGGCTCGCCGAGTACAACACCGGCGTGCAGACCGGCAGCTACGCCTCGCCGACGCGGCGCGGCGAGACGCTCGACCTTTCGCCCGAGGACGCCGCGCGCCTGCGACTCGCCAACGGCGACCGCGTGCGGGTGGTTTCGCGCCGCGGCAGCCTCGAGACGGCGATCCACGTCGATCCGGCGCTGCGGCCCGGACTGACCTTCATGACCTTCCACTTCCCGGAAGAGGTCGCGACCAACCTGCTGACGATCGACGCCACCGATCCGGTCTCCGGCACCGCCGAGTTCAAGGCGGCGGCGATCCGCATCGAGCCGCTCGTTCCGTCCGGCAGGACGCCGGCGCGCGCCGATGCTGTGCCCGCGGGGAGAGCCTAGATGGATATCCAGGTTCACGGCGCCGAGCCTTCGCCCGAAGAGCGTGCGGCCGTCGACCGCCTGCTCGGCGCCGCGAGCTCCGGCTGGGAGGGCGGCGGACGCGACATCGCGCGCGATGGCCGGTCGGCGCAGGGCGGCCGGGCGGCACGCGAGCAGCGCGAGCTCCTGCTTCCCGCCCTGCACGCCGTGCAGGACAGCGTCGGCTGGGTGAGCGAGGGTGCCCTCAACTACATCTGCCAGCGGCTCACTGTTCCTCCCGCCGATGCCTGGGGGGTGGTGACCTTCTACCATCTCTTCGCGACCAAGCCGCGACCGCTGAACGTGGCACACGTTTGCGACGACCTGGCCTGCCGGTTGCGCGGCGCCGAGACGCTCTGCGCCGAGCTCGAAGCGGAGCTCGGCCCGGCCGGCGAGGCGAAACGCGCCGGCGACGGCACCTGGCTCCGGAGCCCCTGTCTCGGCCTCTGCGAGCGCGCGCCGGCAGCGCTGGTGGTGCATGCCGGCCCGGTGCGGGAAACCGCGTCGTTCGGCCCGGTGAGCGGCGCGCTGACGCTGGCGCGCGCCCTCGAGGGCGACACCACCGAGCTCCTCACCGCTCCCGCGGCGCGCCTCGCGATGCAGCGCCGCTCGGTGCCGCAGGCCGGGAGCCCGGGCCTCAAGCTCCTCTCGCGCGTCGGCGCGGTCGATCCGACGAGCCTCGACGCCTATCGCGACGCCGGCGGTTATCGCGCGCTCGAGCGAGCGATCGAGCTCGGACCGGCCGGGGTCATCGCCGAGCTCACGGCGTCGCAGCTCGTCGGCCGCGGCGGCGCCGCCGTCCCGGCCGGCCGCACGTGGGAGGCGGTGGCGCGCGC
>JBGARM010000259.1:0-4825 GCA_044230215.1 Thermoanaerobaculia bacterium
GGCCTCGTCGAGCTGGTCGGGGGTGGGCAGAGCGCCGCGCGCGGCGCTATCCGCCCACAAGCGATAGACGGCCCCGCCGGCGGCTCCCGAAGCGCCGTCGCTCCAGGTGCAGAAGGAGCTCGCGCGCGCCACGAGGGCGAGGAGATCGGGCGACAGCGCCGCCTTGCCGGAGCGGGCCGCGACATTGAGTTTGCCGAGCTCGCGCTCCGCCCGGACGACAGCATCCCAGGCGGCATCGAGCGCCTTTTCGGCGGCCGGCTTCGGCAGGTCGAGCACTTCGACCTCGAGCCGTTCGCCGAAGGCCGAACCGGAAATCTGGAGCGCGGTAGGGATCTCGCCGCGTGGCGCGTCCGCGGGCTGCGCGGCGGCGAGGCTGCCCGAAAGGGCCGAAGAAAGCACGCAAACGGCCAGCGATAGGGCCTGCGGCTGAAGGAGGCGGCGGAGTGTTCTCGTCACGAAATCATCATACGCGGGAGTTTTGCCGTGCCGCCCCTTGCGAAGGAGCATGGGGTTGCCACAGAATGCCGGCACGTTAGGCACCGGCAACCATCTCGCAACTGGACGAATATCAACATGGCAACCGACCGGCTGAGAGCTTTTCTGCTTCCACTTGCGCTGTGCACCGTCCTCGGCGGGTGCGGCAAGGTGCAGGCGCGCATGGAGTTCAAGCAGGGCAACGCTTCCTACAAGAGCGAGAGCTACCGCGAAGCCATCAAGTACTACAAGCGGGGGTTGGAGCTCGATCCGGCGGCGAAACAGGTCTGGCGCTCCGTCGGCCTCTCGGCGATGGCCGTATATCGGCCGGGTGACACCTCGAAGCAGAATCTCGAGTACGCGGAAGAGGCGCTCAAGGCTTTCGAGAACTTCGCCGAGGCCTATCCCGAAGACACCAAGGTCCAGGATTACATCCTGACCATCCTCATGAGCTCGGAACGCTACGACGACGCGCTGAAGCGCCTGCGCGCCAAGTCGGCCAAGAATCCGAACGACAAGGACAACAACCAGGCGATCGCCACGGTGCTCATCCGGGCCGGCAAGCTCGACGAGGCGATCGCCTTCGTCAAGACGCTCGCCTCCCGGGCTGACAGCGTCACCCAGTACACGGTCGGAGTTGCCTGCTGGGACAAGGCCTACCACGATCCGATGCTCAATGCCGAGCAGCGCGGAGGCATCGTCGACGCCGGCATCGAGTTCCTTCGCAAGTCGGTCGCCGCCGCACCGGATTCCTTCGACTCTCTTGTCTATCTGAACCTGATCCTGCGCGAGAAGGCGAAGCTCGAGCTCGATCCTGTCAAGCAGCAGGAGTTGATCGCCGAAGCAGTCATTTTCCAGGATAAGGCCAAAGCCATCGTCGCCGCCCGCAAGGCCCAGGCGGCCGCAGCTTCCTGAGGCGACGGGAGAGCCCATGTTCGAAACTGCACTGATCGAATCGCAGAAGAAGAAGGCGCCGAAGAACCGGGCGCTGATCATCCAGATGGCGCTGCTGATGCACGTGGTCCTGATCGGGACGGTGCTGGCCGTGCAGTACTGGACGATCGAACCCGTGGAAGAGCCGCCGATCCAGGTCTCCTTCTTCCAGTCGGCGGCTCCGCCGCCGCCCCCCCCGCCGCCGCCGCCCCCGGCGGCGCCAAAGCCCCAGGCGCCCAAGCAGATCGTGGCGCCGCAGGTCGTCGCCGAGATCGTGCAGCCCGTCGGCGTGCCGGACGTGATTCCCGAGCCGAGCGCGGACACCGGGTCCGAGGGCGAAGGCATGGAGGGCGGCGTCGAAGGTGGCGTCGAGGGCGGCGTGATGGGCGGCCAGGTGGGCGGCGTTCCGGAGAGCTCCGGCGACGAGATCCTGCGGGTCGGCGGCGAGATCAGCAAGCCGGTGCGCCTCGGTGGCGCGCAGCCGGCCTATACCGAGCTCGCGCGCAAGGCGCGTATTCAGGGCGTGGTGATCGTCGAGGCGATTATCGACAAAGAGGGCAAGGTGACCAACGTCCGTGTCCTGAAGGGGCTGCCGATGGGTCTGGACCAGTCGGCGGTGGATGCGGTCAAGAGCTGGCGCTTCAAGCCGGCAACTTTGAATGGGCGGCCTGTGAGCGTCTACTACTCGCTGACGGTCAACTTCCGACTGCAATAAAACCGAACTGAAAAGGAAGAGGAGAGGAGCTATGGAATTTAGCCCGATGCATCTGTGGGAGTCGATGACGTGGATCGCCAAGGGCGTGGCGATCACGCTCGTCATCCTCTCCGTGTACTCGCTGTACGTGACGCTCGAACGCTACCTGTTCTTCAGGAAGGCGAAGACGCAGTCGCTCGATTTCGCCAAGCAGGCCACCGCGGCTCTGGCCAAGGATCAGATCCAGCAGGCGGTCGACGTGGCCAAGAAGTTCCCGGCCAGCCATCTGGCGCGCGTCACCCGCGCCGGCCTGATCGAGTTCCAGCTCGACACCGTGCGGTCCTCGGGTCTTTCGGGCAGCGACCTGGTCGAGGCCGCCCGCCGGGCGATCGAGCGCGAGACGCTGATCACCTACTCCGACTTCAAGAAGGGCGTGGGCGCCCTGGCGACGATCGCGACCACGGCGCCGTTCATTGGCCTCTTCGGAACCGTCATCGGCATCATCAACGCGTTCCGCGGCATGTCCTCGGGCGCTGGCGGCATCGCGGCGGTCTCCGGCGGTATCGCCGAAGCTCTCGTCACGACGGCTCTGGGACTCTTCGTCGCCATTCCGGCGGCCTGGATGTTCAACTACTTCACCAACGTGCTGGAGCGCTTCAGCGTCGAAATGTCGAACTCGTCGTCCGAGCTCGTCGACTTCTTCATCAAGAAGCACGGAGGCAGCGATGCAGTTGGGGTCCGCGTTTAACATCCCGGGATCGAGCGAGAACGACGTCAAGTCGGACATCAACGTCACTCCGCTCGTCGACGTCTGCCTGGTGATGCTGATCATCTTCATGGTGGTCACGCCGCTGCTGCGCGCCGGCGCGGACGTCAATCTGCCGCAGACCAACCAGCCTCCGAAGATGCCGGAGGGGGCGAAGCAGAAGACGATCTCGATGACGGCGCGCGCCGAGGTGGTGATCGACGGCGTCTGGATCCCCGATCAGAATCTCGCGGCCTACTTCAAGGACCTGCACACGCAGTCGCCCGAGAAGACCCTGGTGATCAAGGGCGACAAGGCCTTGAAGTACAAGGACGTCCGCAAGATCATGGAGATCGTCAACGACGCCGGGTTCGGCGGCGTCGGGCTGGTGACGGACAAGAAAGAGACCGCAGGCGGCTGAGCAGGGCTTGAGCGGAGGAGAGTCCGATGAGTATGAACGTAGGTAGCAGCGGTGGCATCCGGAGCGAGATCAACGTCACGCCCCTGGTGGACGTGGTCCTCGTGCTGCTGATCATCTTCATGGTGATCCAGCCGATGCTGCAGGTCGGCTATGAGGTGGAGACGCCGCCGAAGGTGCACACCAACCAGCCACTGCCGCAGAACAACGAGCAGATCATCATCCGGATGGATATCGAGGGGAAGACCTTCATCAACAAGGAAGAGGTCCCCCGGATCCGCTTTGCCGAGCGCCTCAAGACGGCGATGACCGGACGGGAGAAGAAGCTGGCCTTCTTCGCCGCCGACGGTGAGCTGACCTACGACAAGGTGGTCGAGTTCATGGACCTCTGCCGCAACAACGGCGCCGAGAAGCTCGGCATCGTCTTCGACGACCTCCGCCCGGAGTCGTAGCACCCGCTTTTCCACTCCCTTCCTCGCACTTCCCGTCGGCCCGCTTTCGACCCGGTATCTCCGGGGCGAAGGCGGGCTCGATGTTTTTGGGGGCGCTAGGTGCGGCGATGGCTGCAGGGTTGACAGGAGATTTCGTAGTGATATCATCTTGCAAGCCTAGGAGGGCGCAATGAAAGAACAACAAGCGAGGACGTGGAACGGTCTGATGATGCTCCTTCTGCTCCTGGGAGCCCTGGCCGGCAGCGTGGCAACGGTGATTTTGGGAGCGCGGGGCGGCGATCCCATACGGATCGTGGCGGGAATGGTCGCTGCGGTGGCGTCCATCTTCCTGCTCGCCGGCCTGTTCATGGTCGAGCCCAACCAGGGCCGGGTGCTGACCCTGTTCGGCGCCTACCGCGGGAGCGAACGCGCCGCCGGGCTGCGCTGGGCCAACCCGTTCATGACCAAGCGCGCGATTTCGCTCCGGGTGCGCAACTTCGAGACCGCCCATCTCAAGGTCAACGATGCCGATGGCAACCCGGTCGAGATTGCCGCGGTCGTCGTCTGGCGGGTCATCGACACCTTCGATGCCGTGTTCCTGGTCGACAACTACGAGGACTTCGTCCACGTCCAGTCCGAGTCGGCCCTGCGCAACCTCGCCACTCAGTACACCTACGACTCGCATGCCGAGCACGAGAAGTCGCTCCGTGGGAACACCATCGAAGTTGCCGATCAGCTGCGGCGCGAGATCCACGACCGTCTCGTCCAGGCCGGAGTGGACGTGCAGGAGGCCCGGATCACCCACCTCGCCTACGCGCCGGAAATCGCCCAGGCGATGCTGCAGCGCCAGCAGGCGACGGCGATCATCGCCGCGCGCCAGAAGATCGTCGAAGGCGCCGTCGGCATGGTCGAGATGGCCCTCGAGCGCCTCTCCGACAAGGGCATCGTGCACCTCGACGAAGAGCGCAAGGCCGCGATGGTTTCGAACCTGCTGGTGGTTCTCTGCAGCGAGCGGGCAGCGACGCCGGTGGTCAATACCGGCACGCTCTACAACGGTTGACGGCGGCGCCCTGGCCGATCGCAAGCCATTCCTGCTCCGGCTCGACCGCGAGCTCCATGCCGGCCTCGAA
>JBGARM010000025.1:0-11788 GCA_044230215.1 Thermoanaerobaculia bacterium
ACCTTCGACACGAAGGACCACGGCCATGCCAGCTTTGCCGAGATGCTCAAGGCGCTGGACACGGTCATCGAAATCAAGAAAGGCGAGAAGGATCACCTCGTTCGGCTGCGCTGATCGCGCTGGCCGAGGGTTATCGCGAGGTTCCCGCCCGGCTCGCCCAGCGGCCGTTTCCCGAAGCGAACAAGGTCCCGGCCTGCGAGTCGCAGGCCTACGTCTTCGCCGAGGCGCGTCCGGACGGCAGGCTCGACTTTCACTTCGCGGTCGAGAATCGGCAGGGAATCTCGGCCAGGGCGTTGGCGGCGATCCTCGGCCGCACGCTCTCCGGGGCGCCGCTCGAGGCGGTGATGCAGCTGCCCCCGGAGTCGGTGGAGTGGCTCTTCGGTCGCGAGCTCTCGCTGGGCAAGTCGTTGGGCCTCACCGGCATGCTGCTCGCCGTGCAGCGCGAGGCGCGCGAGCAACTGGCTCGGACGGAGAGGGAGCGGAAATGACGAATGTTGCTATGGGCTATCTTCCAAGGAGAATTCGATGACGCGATCGCTCTGGCTGCGCGCAAGTGTGTGGGGTCTCGCGACCGGGCTCTTCCTGCCGGCGTTTTCGCCAGCTGCAGAGCCCCATGGGGCGGCGAGTGCGCT
This sequence comes from Thermoanaerobaculia bacterium, assembly GCA_044230215.1. Classification (GTDB taxonomy): domain Bacteria; phylum Acidobacteriota; class Thermoanaerobaculia; order Multivoradales; family JAGPDF01; genus JAGPDF01. Next base: position 633 of record JBGARM010000025.1, read on the forward strand.
CGATCAGGCGAGAGGCGCGCTCGATCGTGGCGATCTCGACGCAGCGCGTCCGGCTCTCGCGATCGGCGCCGCGGAAGCGCTCTTCGAGCTGGCTCTGGCCGAGCGCGGAGAGCCCCGGGCTGCCGACCTCGCGCGCGCCGGGGCCCTCGTTCCGGAGGGTCACTGGATCCGTTCGGCGACGGCCGGTCTGGCGCTGCTCGACCAGGAAAAGACGCCCGAGGCGGTCGCCAGTCTGCGCGAGGCGGTGACCGCGAAGAGCTCCGACAAACGCCTGCACAAACTGCTGGGCGACGCCCTGCGCGCCCAGAACGATGAGGCCGGCGCCCTGAAGGAGTACAGCGCGGCAGTCGTTCTGGATCAGTCCTATACCGCGGCGCTGCTCGCGGTCGGCGACCTCAAGCGCGCCGCGGGCGACTTCACCGCCGCCTACAATGCCTACAACCACGCCGTCGACGAGCAGGGCAGGCCGGTCGCGGCGCTCCTCGGGCGGGCCGGAGCGCGCCTGTTCATGGGCGACAAGGACGGTGCCTTCGCCGACCTGGCGAAAGCGGTCGATTCCGCGCCCCCCGGCAACGAGCGCTATCGCGCCCTGATGTCGATCCTCTACGCCCAGACCTATCTGCGGCAGCTGCCGCAGGGTCTCGACAGCGCCGAGCAGGCGGTGGCGATGTGGCAGGGAATGGGTCGCCCGGACATGGCGGCAGCGGCCTGCAACGCCGCCGGGCGGGTTCTGCTCGAGACCGGCAGCAGCGGGCCGGCGCTCGAGTGGTACGACCGCGGCTGGGCGATCGTCCAGGGCTCGACGATGAAGGCCGAGGAGCGCCCGATCTGGCACGTCCGCCAGCTGCACGGCGCGGCGCGGGTGGCGGCGCAGCGCCGCGAAGTTCGCAAGGCCCAGGCGCTCGCCGACGAGGCGAAGGTGCTGATGGACTCCGACCCGGCCAACGCCGAGCACTACAAGTGGATCTATCCCTACCTCGTCGGCTACCTCCGCTACCAGGACAAGAACTACCCGGAGGCCATGGCGCAGCTCTTGCAGTCGGAGACCGATCGCGCTTACATCCAGTATCTGATCGCCGACTCCTACGCCCGGGCCAGGGACCGCGAAAACGCCCGCACCTGGTATCTGAATGCGCTCGCCAGCGCCTCGGGCCTCGACTCCGAGTCGGTCATCGTGCGGCCGCTGGCGTCCGCCTGGCTGGCGAAGAATCCCGCCGGCTCCTGAAGCCGCCCGAGGATCGTTTGCCGCCGCAGCGGGAGACCGGAAGGTCGGGGGGGACGCTTTCCGTCGCCGCCGGCATCTTCTGCAGCCGGTTGGCGGGCCTGCTCCGGACCAGCGCCCTGGGGGCCTTCTTCGGCGTCGGGCCGCACGCCGACGTCTTCAGCGCCGCGCTGCGACTGCCCAACCTGTTGCAGAACCTGCTCGGCGAGCAGACGCTCTCGGCGGCGTTCATCCCGGTCTATTCGCGCCTGCTGGCCGCCGGCAAGCGCGACGAGGCCGGGCGGCTCGCGGGGGCGGTGTTCTCGCTCCTGGTGGCCGTCGCCGGCGGGGCGGCGGCGCTCGGCGTGCTCTTCGCACGGCCGATCGTCGGACTCCTGGCCGCCGGCTTCCTGCGCGACCGCGAGCTCATCGCCCTCGGTCAGGCCAGCGTCGACCGCTACGAGTTGGCGGTGGCCGCGGTGCGCTGGATCTTTCCGATGACCGCGACGCTGGTGCTCTCGGCCTGGGCGCTGGGCGTGCGCAACAGTCACGGCAGATTCTTTCTGTCGTATTTCTCGCCGGTTTTCTGGAATGCGGCGATCGTCGGGGCCGTCGCCTGGGCGTCGTATGGTGGACCATCCGCCGCTGCGCTCGCAGCGCGGGGAGGGGCGGCAGGAGCCAGCGCTGGCATCGGCGCCGCGGATCGCATGCTCGAGGCAGCCTGTGTGGGGGCCCTGGTCGGCGGCATCCTGCAGTTCCTGGTTCAACTTCCTGGATTGCGACGGGATCTTGCCGGTTTCCGGGTGGCCTTCGACCTCTCTTCCCGGCCGGTGCGCGAGGTCCTCTCAGCCTTCGGCCCGACCCTGGCCGGTCGGGGAGTCGTTCAACTCTCGTCGTATCTCGACCAGTTGCTCGCCTCCCTGCTCGCCGCCGGTGCGGTCGCGGCTCTCTTCTACGCCCAGACGCTCTATCTGCTGCCGGTCAGCCTCTTCGGTATGTCGGTCGCGGCGGCGGCGCTGCCGCGTCTCGCGCGGAGCGGCGGCGCCGGCTCGGAAGCCGAGCTGGCGGCCGGCACGGCAAGGGCGCTCGAAACCGCCGCTTTTTTGAACCTTCCGAGCTTCGTGGCGTATCTTTTGCTGGGGCTTCCGTTGGTGGAGGGAATTTTCCAACTGTTTGGAAAGGGATTCGGTGCTGCCGAGAGCCGTCTCGTCTACCTCGTGCTCGCCGCCTATTCGGCGGGCCTGCCGGCGTCGACTTCGTCGCGGGTCCTGCAGGCAGGCTTCTACGCCCGCGGCGACACCCGCACTCCGGCCCGGATCGCGGTGTTGAGAGTGGCGACGAGCCTGGCGTTCGGCGTTCCGGCGATGCTCTGGCTCGACCGCCAGAGCCTCGGCGACCTCGCGCTCCTGGGCTCTCCCGGCAGCGTCCTCCGGCTCGGCGCGGTTGGCCTCGGCCTCGCCGCCACTCTGGCCGCCTGGGTCGAGCTCGGGGCGCTGCGCCGGGCGGCGCGGCGGCAGCTGCCGAGCCTCGTCTGGCCGGCGCCCGCCTTCCTGCGGTTCACGCTCTACGCACTGGGCGCAGCCCTCCCGGCAGCCGGCGCTGCCAGTGCGACGGCGGGCTGGGGTGCCCATCCGACGGTGCGGGCCGCGGTCGTTTTCGCGCTCTTCGGCTGCGGTTACCTGGCTTTAGCCACCGCTTTCGGCGAAGACTCTGCAGAGGCCTGGGTGGCACGCCTCCGGCGAGGCAAGCGATGAAGCTCCGCGCTCCCCGCCTGCTGACGCTGATGTTCTGCGTCCTCGCCACCGGCTGCGCGACGCAGCGGCTCGGAGTGAAGATGCAGAACGAGCTGCAGGACCAGATCCGCGCCCGCGGCCTCGACCCGGCGAAGGTCGTGATCCCGTTCTCTCCTACGGACGAGATGCGCGCCTGGCTGGCGAAGGAGGTCCCGACCTCGACGCGCGAGGAGATTCAGCTCAACTGGCTCCTCCAGTCGCTGCTCAACCGCGCCACGTCGCCCCTCACCTATGTCCCGGGGCACACCGGGACGGCGGTCGAGGTCTTCGACAGCGGCAGGGCCAACTGCCTCGGCTTCTCGCAGCTGTTCGTCGCCCTGGCGCGGGAGCTCGACCTGCCGGTCTACCTGCTGCGGGTCTCCGATCTGCAGAGCTTCGAGCGCGAAGGCGACCTGATCGTCGCCTCGGCCCACATCACGGCCGCCTTCGGAACTCCCGATCGGCGGCGGATTCTCGACTTCGCGCAGCGGCCGGTTCGGGCCTACCGCTGGGTCGAGGAGATCTCCGATCTCACCGCGGTGGCGCTCTACTACTCCAATCGCGGCGCCGAGGAGCTGCGCGACGGCAATACCGACGCCGGGCTGGGGCTGCTGCGCACGTCGGTGCAGCTCGATCCGGAGCTGGCGGAGGCATGGATCAATCTCGGCGTCGCCGAGCGCCGCACCGGCGACCTCGGGGCCGCGGAAGCCGCCTATCGCCAGGCGCTCGAAGTGGATCCGTCGATGGTGACGGCGTACCAGAACCTCTCGGCCCTGCTGCGCATGACCGGGCGGGAGCAGGAGGCCGAAGACCTGCTGGCGCTCGTCGACCGCTCGGGAAACCGGAATCCGTTCAGCTACATCGCCCTGGGCGATCTCTCTCTGCGCCTCGGGCGGGTCGAGGAAGCCGGCCGGTTCTACCGCCGGGCGGTGCGGCTGGATCCGACCCTGGCGGAGAGCGAAGCGGCGCTCGGGCACTGGGCGCTCGCCGCGGGTCGAACCCGCGAAGCGCAGAAACATCTGCGCAAGGCACAGCAGATCGATCCGAAGAACTCCCGGGTCGACGACCTCGCCAAGCGGCTGCAGGGCTGAGCCGCGCTCAGGACCTCGGCCGCCACTGGCGCAGCACCTCGTAGACCGCGATTCCAACGCAGGTGGACAGGTTCAGCGACCGCACGTCGGGGTCGGCGATCGGCAGCCGGACCAGGCGCTCGCGATAGCGCTCCCGCAGCTCGTCAGGAAGCCCGCGGCTCTCGCCGCCGAAGACCAATGTAACCGGCGAGGGGTATTCGACGTCCCAATAGTCGAGGTTTGCATCGGCGGAGAAGAAGTACGGAGCGCCGAGAGCGGGGAGAGCGCTCTCGAGAGTCGTCCAGTCGGGCCAGCGTTGCGCCGCGACGCGCTCCCAGTAGTCGAGGCCGGCCCGTCGGACCTCGCGTTCGGCGAGCGAGAAGCCGAGTGGCTCGACCAGGTGCAATTGCGCGCCGACGGCGAGGCAGGTGCGGCCGGCGTTGCCGGTGTTCCAGTGGATCTCGGGCGCGACGAGGGCGACGTTCAGACGGGGCATGAAACCTCCGTTCCCGGCAGTCGTAGTGACCAGCAGACGGATCTTACGAGGAGAAGACAATGGGCAAGCCGATGAAAATCGTGGTCGGATCGCTGGCGGTCGGGGTCGCTGCGGTCGGACTCTTTCTCTACAGCCGCAACGCCGCGGCGAAGCAGGAGGGACTGAAGACCGTCGAGATCACCCGCGGCGCCATCATCGACAAGGCGCTGGCGGTCGGACAGGTGGTGCCCGACCAGGAGATCCAGGTCAAGTCGCAGATCTCGGGCATTATCGACGAGTGCTTCGTCGAGGTCGGCGATCGGGTCGAGATCGGCCAGCCGCTGTTCTCGGTCAGCCCGGATCCGACCCCGCTCGAGCTCGCCGACGCCGAGCGGCGGGTGCAGCTCACCCAGGTCGCCTACGACCGCGCGCAGCAGGACCTCGAGCGGACGAAGTCGCTGTGGAGCGGCGGGATCCTGGCGCGCGACGCCTTCGACGCCCGCCAGAAGGACTTCGACCAGGCGCGCATCACCCTCGAACAGGAGAAGGACAAGCTCGCGCTCCTCAAGGAGGGCCGGATCGTGCGCAAGGTGAACGGCGTCGATTCGGTCATCCGCGCCTCGGCCGCCGGCACGGTGCTCGAGCGCAAGGTGAATCCCGGCGATCCCGTCGTGCCGCTGACGTCTTTCCAGGAGGGCACGGTGCTGATGACCCTCGCCGACATGAAGACCCTCGAGTTCAAGGGCACGGTGGACGAGATCGACGTCGGCAAGCTCCACGAGGGGATGGAGGTCCGCATCCAGATCGGCGCGCTGCCCGGGAGCTCCGTGCCGGCGAAGCTGACCCGCATCGCCCCGAAGGCGCGGGAGAAGGAGGGCGCCACGATCTTCGACGTCGAGGCCGAGATCGACACCACGAAGTCGACGGTCACGCTGCGCGCCGGCTATTCGGCGAACGCCGACGTCATCATCCAGGAGAAGCAGGGCGTCCTGCTGGTCCCCGAGCGCCTGGTGACGATGGAGAAGGAGAAGGCCTCGGTCGAGGTCCCCGGCGCCAAGCCCGAGGACGAGCCGGTGAAGAAGGAGATCCAGGTGGGCCTTTCCGACGGCCTCAACCTCGAGGTCATCGCCGGGCTCGCCGAGGGCGACAAGGTAATCCAGCGGCCGGCCAAGGAAGTCGAGTGATCCGATGTACCTGCGCAACTATCTGCGGCAGTTCCTGCGCGACGTTCGGGCGCAGAAGCTGCGGCTCTTCCTGACCGTCTTCGGGCTCGTCTGGGGAACGGCGGCGGTGACCCTGATGCTCGCCTTCGGCGAGGGGCTGCACCGGCAGGTGCTGGTGGCGCAGAAGGGCCTCGGCGATGCGATCGTGATCGCCTGGCCGTCGCGCACCAGCAAGCCCTGGCAGGGGCTGCCGCGCGGCCGGCGGATCCAGCTCACCGATGAAGACGTGACGCTGCTGCGTTCCGAGGTCGAAGGGATCCGCAGCATCAGCGAGGAGTATGCGCAGGACGGCGCCCGCATCACCTACGGCAAGAAGGCGCTGTCGGTCGACGTCTCGGGCTCCAACGTCGAGTTCGGCGCCATGCGCTCGATGAACCCGCAGGAGGGCGGTCGCTTCCTGAATCAGCTCGACATGGACGAGCGCCGCCGGGTGGTCTTCATCGGCGACCAGCTGGCGGTCGACCTCTTCGGCGCCGGCGTCGACCCGGTGGGCGAACAGGTGCGCATCGACGGCTCGCCGTTCTCCGTCGTCGGCGTGATGGTGAAGAAGGAGCAGGACTCCTCCTACAGCGGGCGCGACAAGGACAAGGCGATGATTCCGTCGACCACCTTCCGCGCCATCTACGGCTCGAAGTACATCGAGAACCTCATCTTCCAGCCGAAGGACGTGCAGAAGATCGAAAGCGTCAAGAAGGCGGTCATCGCCACCGCGGCGCACAAGTATCGCTTCGACCCGACCGACGACGAAGCGATCCAGATGTGGGACACGACGGAAGGGACCAAGTTCCTCGACACCTTCTTCCTCGCCTTCCGCGGCTTCCTCGGCGTCGTCGGCGCCCTCACTCTCGTCGTCGGCGGCATCGGCGTCTCCAACATCATGAACGTCGTGGTCGAGGAGCGCACCAAGGAGATCGGGATCAAGATGGCATTGGGCGCCAAGCGGCGCTACGTCGTCGGCCAGTTCCTCTTCGAGACGCTGCTGATCACCGTCGTCGGCGGAGTGAGCGGCTTCGTCATCTCGTGGAGCGTCTGCGCCGTCTTTCCCAGCTTCGGCTTCCAGGAGTTCATCGGCACGCCGCGGATCTCCTTCCAGGTCGCCGCCATCACGACCGCGATCCTGGGCGCGATTGGCCTGCTGGCGGGCTACTTCCCGGCCCGCACCGCCGCCAACCTGCGGCCGGTAGAAGCGCTGAGGATGTGACCATGTGGAACCTGCCGCTCATCCTCAAGCTCTTTCGGCGCACGGCTGGCATCAACCGCAAGCGGATGGTGATGACCGTCGCCGCCATCGCCTGGGGCACGCTGTCGATCGTCCTGCTGCTGTCCTTCGGCGAGGGCCTGAAGCGCAACCTGACGAAAGGCAGCCGCGGGCTCGGCGAAGGCATCATCGTCATCTGGCCCGGCGCGACCTCGAAGGCGTTCGCCGGCTTTCCCCAGGGACGGAACCTCCGCTTCCTGCCGGAGGACGCCGACCTCCTCGAAGCCAACATCCCGGAGCTCGCGCTCACTTCGGCCGAGATGCGGCGCTGGGGCAATACCGTGACCTACGGCCGGAAGACCCTCACCAAGCCGGTCGTCGGCGTCGAGCCGGCCTACGGCGAGCTGCGCAACCAGATCCCGCAGGCGGGCGGCCGGTTCCTCAACGACCGCGACGAGGAGCTCAAGCGGCGGGTGGTCTTCCTCGGCAACGACCTCAAGGACGAGCTGTTCGCCGACAAAGAGGCGATCGGCGAGACCCTCTTCATCAATCAGGTGCCGTTCACCGTCGTCGGCGTCATGCAGAAGAAGATCCAGATGGGGACCTATGGCGGACCGGATGCCAACAACGCCGTCGTGCCGCTGTCGACCTTCCGCGCCCTCTTCGGCCGGCGCTACGTGTCGGACCTGGTGGTCAAGGCGACGAGTCCGGAGATCAACGAGGCGGTGAAGAAGCGGCTCTACGAGATCCTCGGTGCGAAGTACCGCTTCGACCCGACCGACGAGCGCGCGCTCTCCATGTGGGACACCGTCGAATCGCAGAAGATCACCGCCAACATCGGCATCGGCATCGAGATCTTCCTCGGCATCATCGGCGCGTTGACGCTGCTGATCGGCGGCATCGGCGTCGCCAACATCATGTACGCGGTGGTCAAGCACCGTACCAAGGAGATCGGCGTCCAGATGGCCCTGGGATCGCGCCGGTCGTACGTCATCGGCCCGCTGGTCGTCGAGTCGCTGTCGCTGACGGCGATGGGGGGCGTCATCGGCATCGCCGTCGGCGTCGGACTCGTCGAGTTGCTGGCCTTCGTCCAGTCGAAGGCGAACAGCGACGCGCTCGAATTTCTCGGCGCGCCGACGTTCTCGCTCGGGGTCGCCTTCACCACGGTCTCGCTGCTCGGCATGATCGGCTTTCTCGCCGGGTTCTTCCCTTCGCGCCGCGCGGTGACCATCCAGCCTGCGGTCGCATTGCGCTACGAGTGAGGTAACGGATCATGAACCTGTTCGTCGGACGGAGCAACAAGAAGGTCGACGCCGTGGAAACGGTGCCCGCGATCATCGACATGCGCGACCTGCGCAAGGTTTACGACACCGGCGCGGTGAAGGTCGAGGCGCTCAAGGGGATCGACCTCAAGGTGGAGGCCGGCGAGTTCGTCGCCATCGTCGGCCCTTCGGGCTCCGGCAAATCGACCCTGCTCAACATCGTCGGCTGTCTCGACACGCCGAGCGGCGGCTCCTACAAGCTCCACGGTGAAGAGGTTGCCGAGCTCGGCGTCGACGAGCTCGCCGATATCCGCAACCGCAAGGTCGGCTTCGTCTTCCAGAGCTTCAACCTGCTGCCGCAGATCACCGCCTACGAGAACGTCGAGCTGCCGCTGCTCTTCCACGGCGACGGCGCCCGTGAGCGCAAGGCGCGGGTCGAGCTGTTGTTCGAGCAGGTCGGCCTCGCCGACCGCATGCACCACCGGCCGACCGAGCTTTCGGGCGGCCAGATGCAGCGCGTCGCCATTGCCCGCGCCCTCGCCTGCGAACCGGCGCTGGTGCTGGCCGACGAGCCGACCGGCAACCTCGACTCCTCTTCGGGCAAGGACATCATGTCGCTGTTCGAGGACCTGGCGGCCCGGGGCCACACCCTCGTCCTCATCACCCACGACAACGCCCTCGCCCAGCGGACGCGGCGCATCGTGCAGATTCAGGACGGCCGGATCGTCGAGGACCGCCCGACCGTCGTCGCCGCCTGAGGAGCGATCTCCCACAGCGCGAAGGGCAGCGGCAGCCAGGAGCGCAGGCGGCGGGCGGTGAAGCCGGCGTCGGCCACGAGCGCTTCGACTTCTTCGCGCGCGAAGCCTCGCAGATAGGCCGTTTCGTACCAGGCAAGCGAGGCGACGGCCAGTCGCCGGGCGAGCGCTCCGCGCGGGAAGGCGTAGTCGAGGACGACGACCTTCTCGCGCGCTACCCGCACCGCCTCGGCGAGGACCAGGAGCCGGACCGGGCGCGGCATGTCGTGCAGCGCGAACGACAGGATCGCCGCGTCGAAAGTTCTGGCGGCGAAGGGCAGGGCCCGGGCGTCGGCGAGCTCGAGCCGGACGCCGAGCCGCCCGACCTTGTGGCGGGCGCGTGCCAGCATCCCCGGCGTCAGATCGACCGCGGTGACCGTCGCGCCGGCGCTGGCGGCGCGGCCGGCGATCTCGCCGGTGCCGGTGCACAGGTCGAGAATCGACCGCCCGGGCGTCGCCCCGGAGGCGCCGACCGCGGCGCGGTAGGCGAAGCCGATCGGCGCCGCGAACAGGTCGTAGACCGGCGACCACCTGGCGAAGAAGCGGTGGAGGTAGGCGACGTAGGGATCGGCCGGCGGCGCAGGCACCCTGTCGCCGGCGGTCAGAACGGCGGCGCGACAGCGAGCCATGTGGCGAGGAAGAGCGCCGTCGAGACGACGGCGTTGAGTTCGAAGAAGGCGAGCTGCACGCGCGAGAGGTCGTCGGGGCGAACCAGCCCATGCTGCACGACGAAGGCGGCGGCGGCGAGGCCGAGGCCGATCCACCAGGGGGCGCCGAGACGGGCCTCGCGGCCGGCGAGGGCGAAGAGCAGGAAGGCGGCGAGGTGGAAGAGCCGCGCGAGGAGCAGGGCGCCCCGGCGGCCGAAGCGGGCCGGCAGCGAGTGCAGACCGGTGCGGCGGTCGAAGTCGGCGTCGAGGCAGGAGTAGAGAACGTCGAAGCCGGCGACCCAGAAGAGGACGGCGCCCGAGAGCGGCCAGGGAAAACCCTCCGGCGAGCCGTGGGTGGCCAGGTAGCCGCCGAACGGCGCGAGGGCGAGGGCGGCGCCGAGCACGAGGTGGGAGCCGGCGGTGAAGCGCTTGGTCAGCGAGTAGCCGAAGGCGAGGAAGATCGCGAGCGGTGCCAGCGCGAGCGTCCAGCCGTTGAGCGCCCGGCAGGCGACGAGGAAGAGAACGAGGCCGAGGACGATGAGCGTCCAGGCTTCGGCCATGGAGACTCTTCCGGTAGGCAGCTCGCGCTCCGCGGTGCGCGGATTGGCGGCATCGAAGCGGCGGTCCACCACCCGGTTGAAGGCCATCGCCGCGGTTCGCAGGCCGAGCATCGCCGCCGCGACCGCGACGAAGGCGCCGAGAGCGGGAAGCCCGCGTGCTCCGAGAAAGGCGCCGGCGAGCGCGAACGGCAGCGCGAAGAGCGTGTTCTGCAGCTGCACGAGGCCGGCGTAGGTCGAGACGCGACGTCCGAGGGTCTTCATGCGGGCTTTCCCTCCGCCCTGGCACGGCGCGCGCGCAGCAGCCACGGCGCCGCGAGCTCGAGCACCGTCGGCAGCACGAGCATCGAGTTGACGAGCACCGTCGCCAGGCCGAGGGTGAGCAGCAGCGCAAAGCTCGCCAGGCCCCGATGCTCGGAGAAGGCGACGAGACCGAAGCCGGCGATCGAGGTGACGGCGGCGAGGGCGAGCGAGCGCCCGGTGCCGGCGAGGGCCCGGCGCAGATCGCCCTGCTCGGCGATGAAGCGGTGCACCAGCTGCAGCCCATTGTCGACCGCGCCGCCGATCACCACCGGCAAGGCCATGACATCGAGCGGGTTGAGCTCGAGTCCGGCGAGCTTCATGAGGCCGGGCAGGGCGAGAAGGGTGAGGCCGGTGGGCAGGAGGGCGATCGCGGTGCGCAGCGGGTCGCGAAAGTCCCACGCCACGATCAGCAGAACGGCGATCGCGGCGAGCAGGACACCGACGCGGAACGCATGCCGCGACAGGTCGATCATGAATGCGCCGACGACCGGCATGCCGGTGACGTTCGGATCGAAGCGTCGCATGTGGGCGAGAAACTCGTCGCGCCGGGTGGGATTCCAGATGTCGCCGGTCGGATAGGCGTAGACCGCAGAGCGTCCGTCCGCAGTGACGAAGTGCGCGCGGAAAGCTTCGGCCTCGGCGGTCGGTCTCGCC
>JBGARM010000025.1:11798-16071 GCA_044230215.1 Thermoanaerobaculia bacterium
GGGATCGAGTGCGAGGGCTCCCGCCAGCTTGCGGGCGGCGGCTGGCGAGGGGGTGACGAAGGCGGCGAACTGCGGCGAGTAGGTCGACCTCTCGACCATGGAGCGCTCGAGGCGGACCGCGGCGGAGTCCGCCGGCTGGAGATCGAGATAGTCCTCGTTGAAGCGCGGCAGTCCCAGCGTCGCGAGAGCGAGGGCGGCGACGACGAGGAGGCCGGCGAGCGGTCTGCCGTGGAGCGCCAGGAGGAAGCGCCCGAAACGCCGGTCGAGAAGCGCCTTCTCGCGGCGCCGACGCGCCGGCACGAGCACCAGGAGAGCCGGCAGCAGGGTGACCATTCCGACGAGACAGAGCACGATGCCGGCGGCGGAGATCGCGCCCAGCTCGGCGAAGCCGCGGAAACCGGAGAAGGTCAGCGCGAGAAAGGAGGCGATCGTCGTCCCGGCGCCGGTCATCAGGCCGGCGTCGAGCGCCGTGACGGCGTCGACGATCGCCGGCGCGAGCTCCTCGCCGGCGGCGAGAAGCTCTTCGACGCGGTCGATGAGGTGGATGCCGTAGTCGATCCCGAGTCCGAAGAGGAACGAGCCGGCGAACGCCGAGAGCAGCGTCAGATGCCCGGGCCACAAAGCGACCAGCCCCTGCAGGGTCGCGACCGCGACCGCGAGGGTCGCCATCGCCGCGAGCGGCCGCCGCAGCGAGGCGAAGGTGAGGGCGAAGAGGGCGAAGATGATGGCGAACGACAGCGCGGTAATGCGCGAGACGTCGTGCTGAATGACGTCGCGGTCGTCGATGGCGTACTTCGGCAGGCCGGTGAGGCTCGCCCGGATGCCGCGCGCGGCGAGCGGCATGCGCGCGAGCTCGGCATCGACCGCGGCGACGAAGGGCGCGATGGTCGCGGCGCTCGACTCGGGATCGTTCGGCTGGACGAAGAGGAAGAAGAGCCCGCGATCGAGCGCGGCGAAATAGGGCTCGAATCCCGGCAGGGCGGACTGCGAGAAGTCGTACGGCAGGCGGGCGAGCACCGACCGCACTCCCGGTTGGCGGGCAAGGCGGGGCGCGAGCTCGTCGACCGCGGCGCGCAGAGCCTCCGGGGAATCGCCTGCGAGGCCGACGACCAGCACATTGGGGGTCCCGAACTCGTGGGCGAAGGAGCGGAAGGCGGCGATCGGCGGCAGGCCCGGATCGACCAGGTCGAGATTCGAGGTCTTGAGCTCCAGGCGCGTGGCGGCGAGGGCGAGCGCCAGCAGCAGGATGCCGCCGGCGAGCCCGACGACGGTGCGCGGGCGGGCGACAGAGAAGGCCGCCAGGCGAGCGAGCGGGCCGCGAACCGGGGTCGTCACGGCGCGCTTCCCGGAGTCTCCGCGGCGCGGCCGCGGGGAGCCAGGGCCGCGACGGCGGCAGCGAGGCCGGCGATCTCGTGCTCCGAGAGCGTCTCGTGCCCGGCCATCGCGGTTCCGGGAGCACCCCAGCGGATGAGTCGCGCCAGCCCGGCGAGGTCGCGATCGGCGACCCGGTTGAGGCGCTCCCGGGTGAGATCGAGTGCAGGCTGCGGGAAGTGCGCAGCGAGCGGGCCATCGCCGCGGCCGCTGGCGCCGTGACAGGCGGCGCAGAGCGCCGCGAATCGGCGCTGACCGAAGGCGGCGTCGCCGCCGACAGGGGTGGGCCCGGGGGCCGCGGCGAGGCGGGCGAGGCGGAGGGACCCCTGACCCGCGCCGAGGCTCGCCAGGTACTCGACGAGATCGTCGCCGCGATGCTCACCGGGCGCGAACAGGTGCGCATACGACGGCATGCGCGAGTTCGGGTTGAGCGCGCGCGGATCGATGAGGTGCAGGCGGTTCCACAGCGGGCTGCGACGCAGGCCGACCGCCGCGAGGTCGGGGCCCTGGCGCCGGTTGCCGACGAGAGGCGGCCGTTCCCGGCGATCGAGGGCCCGCGCCGGTCCCCACAGCTCCTCGTCGCGGCCCCCCGGCCGGACGAACTGCGAGTGGCAGTGGATACATCCTTCGGCGACGTAGACCGCTCGGCCGTTGGCGATCGAGTCCGCGATCGCATCGCCCGAGGGCGCGGCGCCGCCCGGGAGAGTCGCGGGCGACTTTCGCTCCGGCACCCAGGCGAGGCTGGCGAGACCGCCCAGAAGGGCGATCGCCAACGCTGGCAAGGCCCGGCGCCAGCGCCGCCAGGCAGTGCTACCCGCGCTGACGACGGCGGCGACGCCGAGCAACGCCCCGGCGGCGGCGAGGAACGCTCCCGGGATGCGGTGGAGGTCCTGCGCCATGCCGATTCCGGCGGCAGAGCCCAGCCAGCCGGCGATGCCGTAAAGCTGGGCGGAGCGCCAGCCCGGCGTGGCCGAACCGGCGTCGAGCCGCGCTCCCGGCCAGAGCACCAGGGCGACGGAGTAGAGCGAGACGCCAGCGGCATACAGCGCGCCGGCAAGAAACTCCGGCGCGAGGCGCTCGAGGGCGAGGGCGGCGAGCGCCAGCGCGCCATAGGCGAAGAGCGGCAGGCGGAGCAGACCGCCCCGGTCGACCACCCAGCCGGCGGCGAGCGCGGCGACAAGGTGGATCGCTCCCAGCGCAAGTTTGACGTTCCCCGGAGCCCAGGTCAGGCGGCGCAGCGTCGCGCTCTCCTGTATGACGGCGAAGGCCGCAGAGTCGAGCCAGACCAGAGCGAGAAAGGTGGCGACGACCGCCGCCCAGCCGAGGCCGTGGAAATTCCGCCGGGGCGGCGCGAGGGGCAACGGCTGCGGCGGAGCGTCGCGGCGCGGTTCGAGCACCATCAGCGCGGCGGCGAGGAGGCAGAGCGTCGCCGCGACGAGGCTCTGAATCGCCGGCGGCGCCTCGAACAGCGGCGGCAGATTGCAGATCATGTAGGCGCATCCGGTGGCGGCCCCGACGGCGAGGCCGCGCCGTGCCGACCCGACGAGGCTGGGCAGGGCAGCGGCGAGCGTCACCGTGGTGACTGCCGTCGCGCCGCCGACAGCGGCCGCGGCGAGCACGAAGCTCGACAGCGAGCTCGCTCCGAGCGCGGCGACCGCTGTCACCGCGCAGGCTGCAAGGCCGGCGGCGACCGTTCTCCCTGCGGCCGGCAGGCGGGCAGCGGCAAAGCTGGCCGCGAGTCCGGCGAGACCCATCGCTGCCATCGCCAGCCGGATCTGGCCGCCGTCGAGGCCGCCAGCCCGCATGCGCGCGAGCAGGCCGAACTGCGCCCAGATCAGGAAGTACAAGTAGGTCGCGGCGACCGCCACGAGACCGGGGAGATCGGCGAAGCGACGCTCCGAGGCGACGGCGACCAGTCGACCTTCAGTCATGGCGCAAACCGCCACGGCGGAGGAGGACGATCTGGACCGCGGCAACGGCGGCGTCGAAGAGCGGCACCCCCAGCCAGGCGCGCTCGAGGAGGCCCCCGGCGATCGCCCCGCCAGCGACCACGGCGACCAGCCCCCGCGCCAGAGTCGCGACCTCGAAAACGGTCGCGAGGCGCTCGCCGAGGCGCACTGTTCCGCTGGCGCGCAGCAGGAATGGATAAAGGTAGGAGAGGCCGACGGCGAGAACGAAGGCGCCGATCCAGCGAACGAAGACCGGTTCGGCGGGCGCGGCGGCAATCCCCATCCGGCCCAGGGTCCAGACCGGGGCGGCGATGAGCGCCAGGCCGGTGGCGGCGTCGCACAGGCCGACCGTGAGCGCAAAGCCGGCGACGCCTCGCGGCAGGCTCATGCGGCGCTCCGTTGGGCTGCGCTCCTCCACCAGCCGGCCGCGGCGAGGAACATCGCCGTGCCGGCGGCGCCGCGCAGGGCAAAGAGGGTCGTGACGCGGGCATCGGGGCGCAGCAGGAGCCCCGGATCGCCCGCTTCGAGCAGGCCGAGCGCCACCATGGCGACGATGTGGAGTGTCGTGCCGCCCTGCCAGAGAAAGTACGGGCGCGGCCGGGCGAAGGTCGCGCGGGCCGCGGAGTCGCGCAGCAGGACGTGGAGGGTCAGGGCGGCGAACGAGGTGACGAAGCCGGCCATGGCGAGATGGGCGTGGCCGACCAGGGCGTGGGTGAACTTCACCGCGTCGAGAACGCCGGGCAGGTAGGTGCCGAGAGCGGAGGTGGCGAGCAGCGTTCCCCAGGCGCCGAGCGCCATCAGCCAGCGGCCGCTGCCTGGCGGCCAATCGTGTCCGAGCAGGTGCCGCGCGAGCGGTAGCGGCCAGAGGAGAACGGAAGCGATGGCGGCAATCTGCAGCGGACTGCGATGGCTCTGGTCGCCGACGCCGAACAGCGGCAGCGCCGCGGCGTGCA
>JBGARM010000260.1:0-4821 GCA_044230215.1 Thermoanaerobaculia bacterium
CCGGGCAATCTGACCAGGGGGCTGGCGGTGGACAAGGACCTCGACACCGTGCGGCTCGACCGCGGCGCGCTGCGCCTCGCGGCAGGGGAACCGGTGGCGGAGTCGGCGATCCTCACCGGCCCGCGGGTCGGCTGTGAATCCGCCGGCGAGGCGGCCGCCTGGCCGCTGCGCTTCGCCGTCGCCGCGAGCCGCGCGGTCTCGTCGCCGCGGCCGACTTTGGCGTTCGCAGCTACTGCATCTCGAGCCGGATGTGGCCGGCCTTGAGGAGCTTCCAGACCGCGAGCTGGGCGTCCAGGGGGTTCATCGAGCTGATGTTGACGATCGACTTCAGGTCGTAGACGCCGTTCAGGCGGGTGAGGAGGAAGCCCTCCTGCGGCGAGATCTTGAGCTGCGTCAGCTCTTCCATCGTCCGGTTGAGCACCGGAATCGAGGTCGGCAGGACGCCCGAGCGCTCGACCGCGGCGCGGATCTGGTCCTCGATCTTCACCGCCTCGCCGACGATCTTGCGGTTGTCCGGGTCGAGGGCGCGGGCGGCCCGCATGTGCCGCAGCGCGGTCTCGAACTCGTTCTTCTGCATCGACTGCTGGGCGATGAGCACGAGCGCCTCCGGCGAGATGACCGGCGGCGCGGTCGGCGGGGCCGCGGCCTCGACCGGCTCGGGCGCCGCCACGCCGCGCGGCCGGACGATCTTCAGCCGTTTCGCCTGCACCTGGCGGAAGAGGATGCGGCAGACGTGAAACTCGCTCGAGTGGGTGAGCTTGCAGATATCGGCCACCGTGCGGTCGTCGTCGATGAGGGAGAGGATGTGCGGCGCGCCCTCGGTGAAGACCTTGTCGTCGAACTCGCCGACCGCGACCGGAACGCAGCTCGGCGAAGGCACGATCTCGCGGATCCGCTTCCACTCGTCGAAACGCTGCATGCCCTCGAGGACGAGCCCGGTGACGTCGATGGCGATCGGCACCATGTTGGCGGTCGGCAGCTGCTGGTCGAGGAACCGGAAGTCGCCCTCCGGCCAGCTGAAGACGTCGTAGATCGATTCTTCGGCCTTCAGGCGCAGCATGCGATGCACATCCTGCTCGGAGATCGCCCCGATCGTCGAGAGGATCTTGCCGAGCAGCATCTTGTTGCTCTCCTGCATGCGGATCGCCTGCCCGAGCTCGGCGTCGGTGATGAAGCCGTGGCTGACCAGGAAAGCCCCGAGATGTTCCTTCGGATCGGTCGAGGCCGAGGAGACGATCATGCCGTCGCGGAAGAAGATCTGCTTGGTGACCCGGCCGTTTTCGACCACGAGCGTGCCGGTCTTCTGGGCTCCGGAGAGCCACTGAAGGAGCTCGGCGAGCTCCATGGTCTTGAGATTTCCCGTAATGCTCATGGTGGTGGCCGAAGCTCTCGATTATAGCCGCGACGGTCCGCGGCCGAGGGCGGCGCCGGCACGAGCTCGGGGCGGATGCGCATCTCCGGCGGCAGGCGCGCGAACGGCGGGGCTACTTGCGCGCGATCGTCGTGCCGCGCTGGCCCTGGTAGTGCGACGACGAGCCCGGCTCGCCGTAGGCGACGTCCGGTTCCGACTCCATGGCGATGAAGATCAGCTGGGCGATCCGCCGCCGGGCCTCGAGGACGAACGGCGTCGGCCCGAGGTTCTGCAGCTCCAGGGTGATGTTGCCCTCGAACCCGGGGTCGCACCAGCCGGCGAGCGAGTGGTTGATCCACAGCCGGCCGAGGGTCGACTTGAGCTTGAGGTCGCAGGCGACGTCGCGCGGGATGCGCACGTACTCGAGCGTCGAGGCGAGAACGACCTCACCCGGGAAGAGCTTGATGTGCGGCGCGGAGAACTCCTCCGGGTCGCGGGTCGGGCAGATCCAGTGGTCCGAGAGCCGGAGGTCGTAGGACGCCGAGTTGACCTGCGCCGGCTCGTAGGGCTCGGCTCCGCCACCTTCGGCCCAGGCGCGGATCCAGCGGTCGGGTTTGATCATCGGCTCGGCGGCGGATCGCGGGCCGGTTCAGACGTCGAAGTAGGCCGGCGTCGACAGGTCTTCGCGATGAATCGTGTCGACGAAGCGGATCATCTTGCGCGACAGCGACATGAAGAGGGTGTGGGTGCGCGAGCCGCCGCCGAAGAAGCGCACGCCGTGCAGGAGCTCGCCGTCGGTGACGCCGCTGCACGAGAGCAGGATCTGGTCCCCCGGCGCGAGATCCTCGGTCTGGTAGACCTTCGTCAGGTCGTGGTAGCCGAGCGCCGCGAGACGCGCCCGCTGGGCGTCGTCCGAGGCCACCAGCCGCGCCTGGATCTCGCCGCCGAGGCAGCGCATCGCGGCGGCGGTGATGACGCCCTCGGGCGTGCCGCCGACGCCGAGCAGCAGGTCGATGCCGGTGCCCTCGCGCGCCGCCATGATCGCGCCGGCGACGTCGCCGTCGGAGATGAACTTGATGCGTGCACCGGCCTCGCGGACCTCGCGCACGATGCCCTCGTGGCGCGGGCGGTCGAGGACGACGATGGTCAGATCCTCGATGTCGCGCGAGAAGGCCTTGGCGAGGGACCGCAGGTTCTCGATCACCGGGGCGTCGATGTGAACCCGGCCCTTGGCGGTCGGGCCGACGATGATCTTCTGCATGTAGCTGTCGGGAGCGTGAAGCAGGCCGCCGCGCTCGGCCGCCGCCAGCACCGCCGTGGCGTCGGGGGCGCCGGTCGCGCAGAGGTTGGTGCCCTCGAGCGGATCGACCGCGATGTCCACGCCGACGCCGTCGGGCCGGCCCTTGAGGGCGCCGACCTCCTCGCCGATGTACAGCATCGGCGCCTCGTCGCGCTCGCCTTCGCCGATGACGATGCGGCCGGCGATCGCCAGCTGGTCGAGCTCGTGGCGCATCGCCTCGACGGCGACGCGGTCGGACTTGTGGCGGTCGCCGAGCCCCATCGTATGCGCGGCGGCGATCGCCGCCTGCTCCGTGACGCGGATGAAGTCGTGCTCGAGAATGCGGTCGAGCGTCATCGGCATTACCCTCCGGCCTTGGGCTTCTTTTCGTTGACGATCGGCGGATTGTAGGACGGGATGCCGGTCACCGCCTCGCCGATCACCAGGCCGTGGATGTCGTGGGTGCCCTCGTAGGTGAAGACCGACTCGATGTTCAGCATGTGGCGGATCACCGGATAGTCGTCGACGATGCCGTTGGCGCCGAGGACGTCGCGCGACAACCGGGCGCACTCGCGCGCCACCCAGACGTTGTTCCGCTTGCCCATCGAGACATGATGCGGCTTGAGCTTGCCGGCGTCCTTGAGCTTGTCCATCTGCAGGGCGAGGAGCTGGCCCTTGGTGATCTCGGTGACCATCCAGGCGAGCTTCTCCTGCACGAGCTGGTGGCTGGCGATCGGCTGGCCCATGAACTGGATGCGCTGCTTGGCGTACTCGAGGGCGGTGTAGTAGCACTCCATCGCCGCGCCCAAGCCCCCCCAGGCGATGCCGTAGCGCGCCTGGGTGAGGCAGGAGAGCGGCCCGCGCAGACCCTTGGCGCCGGGGAGGATGGCGTCGTCGGGCACGTGGCAGTCGTGCAGGCCGAGCTCGGAGGTCGTCGAGGCGCGCAGCGAGAACTTGCCGTGCTGGTCCGACGAGGTGTAGCCGGGGGTGCCCTTCTCGACCAGGAAGCCGCGAATTCCGCTGCTGCTGTCGTCGGTCTGCGCCCAGACCACGGCGACGTCGGCGAGCGTGCCGTTGGTGATCCACTGCTTGGAGCCGTTCAGGACCCAGCCGTCGGCGGTCTTCTTGGCCGTGGTGCGCATGCCGCCCGGGTTCGATCCGAAGTCCGGTTCGGTGAGGCCGAAGCAGCCGATCGCCTCGCCGGTGGCCATCTTCGGGATCCAGCGGTCCTTCTGCGCCTTGGATCCATAGGTGTAGATCGGATACATGACGAGCGACGACTGCACCGAGACGAAGCTGCGCAATCCCGAGTCGCCGCGCTCGAGCTCCGTCATGATGAGGCCGTAGGCTACGTTGTCGAGGCCGGGCAGGCCGTATTCGTCGATCGTCGAGCCGAAGAGGTTCATTCTGCCCATCTCGGGCACCAGCTCGAGCGGCGTGCGGCCGTCGCGGTGGCACTCCTCGATGATGGGCTTGACCTTCTCGTCCACGAAGGCGCGGACGGAGTCGCGCACCAGGCGCTGCTCTTCACTGAGCAGCGCGTCGAATTCCATGTAGTCGACGCCGGGAAAACGGTTCACGATGGCCTCCAGAGCCTCCAGATTGGCGGGCGAATCAGGGCCGGATCTGGCGCCGGCCGGGTGGCGGAATACTAACACGCGGCTTCGCTATGATCGGGCCGTGGCCAACTTCTCCGGAGGCAGCGCGTTCGCGATGGCGAAGGACATCGCCGAGGGCTATCTGCTGGTGACCGAGCGCACCTATCAGCGCTTCGAGCCGGCGCAGCTCGACCAGCTCGCTTTCGAGATGGAGCGCGCGCAGCGCGACATCCGCGGCGACCTCTCGGCGACGGACGATATGGCGACGATCCAGCAGCGCAACCGCAAGCTGCAGCGCCTGACGCAGGCGATCTCCATGCTGCGCGGCGCGCTGACCCGCGCCCGGTCGCGGCAGCTGCGGACGAAGGTCTGACCACTTTCGTGGGCGCGGCCATGGCCACCGGAGGAGAGGTGCTGCGCACGATCGGGCCGGTGGTCCTGGCGCTCGCCGCGGTCCTGTTGTTCGACCACATGACCCGGCGGCGGGGGCTCGACCCGCCCGGGTTCAGGGTGCCGCTGCGTCGGATCCCCGGCACGTCGCTGGTCGCCTTCTCTTTCTACGTCGGAATCTTCGCCGCTCTCGGGTCGATCGG
>JBGARM010000261.1:0-4807 GCA_044230215.1 Thermoanaerobaculia bacterium
CTTCTCAGGGCCTGGAGGGGTGGCGACGCCGCTGCCGGCGAGGAGCTGCTCCAGCGCATCTATTCCGAGCTGAAGAGGATCGCATCGTCTCAGCTGCGGCGCGAACGCGCCGGGCATACCCTGCAGTCGACCGACCTGGTGCACGAGGCCTACGTGCGGCTGCTCGAGCAGCAGGGGATCGACTGGCGCGATCGCGCGCACTTTTTCGGCCTCGCGGCGACGATGATGCGGCGCGTACTGGTCGATCACGCCCGCTCCCGGAACGCCCGGAAACGGGCGCGCGACGACGGCGACGCGCCGGTCACCATCCAGTCGCGGCACGGCACCGAGGCCGAGTTGCTCGATCTCGATCGCTCGCTCACCCGGTTCGCCGAGCGCTATCCGCGCCAGACCCGGGTGGTCGAGATGCGCTACTTCGTCGACATGGAGGTCGAGGAGATCGCCACCTGCCTCGACATCTCCCCGGCCACCGTCAAACGCGACTGGCAGTTCGCCCGCGCCTGGCTGCGGGCACAGCTCGCGCCCGAGAGCGCCAAGACGCCCTCCGCCGGCAGCTGAGCTGCGCCGTGGTCACGGATTGAACTCCGACCAGAATCCGCCGTCGCCGCCCGCGAAGCCGTCGGCGAAGAGCGCGCCGTAGAGGATCGACTCGGCACCGGCGTTGCCGATGCCCGACTGGTCGCGAAACGGAATTCCGATCGCGAGATCAGCAAAGCCGGTGCCGTCGAAGTCGCCGGCGGCGAGCGCAAGTCCCATCTCCGCGTCGTCCTGGGGCCCCTGTTGCACGCCGCCGATGCCAGCGGCGAGAAAGCGGAAGCGGTCGTAGAGTCCGCCCGGTGCACCCATGAGAATTGTCACGCCCCCGCGGTTGCTGCCGCCGACGTTCTCGCCCGGTTGACCGGCCGCGAGGTCGTCCCTGCCGTCGCCGTCGAAGTCGCCGGCGGCAAGGGCGTAACCGAAGAGGTCGCCCGTCTGGTCGAAGATCGTCGAGCCGAAGATGACGCCTTGCGTCAGATGGTCGGTGCGCGCGAAGTCGAAGAATCCGCTGGTGGCGCCGTAAAGGACTGTGATTTCGCCGACGTCGGCATTCTCATTGCTGGCGCCGAGATTCTCGTAGGGCGTCCCGATCACCAGGTCATCGATCGCAGCGCAGAAGACGAAGGGAAAGCACTGCACGTCGCCGTCGAAATTGCCGACGGCGAGGCTCTGCCCGAACCGGTCACCCGCCTCGCCGACTCCGCCGACGTCGTCCGCGCCGAGGTAGACGCTGTCGGCGAAGATGAGGCCGAACTCGCTGCCGTGCATGACCAAGACCGCGCCGATGCCGTCCTCCCCGGGCGCCGACATCGCCAGGTCGTCGATCGGGAAGAACTCTCCATTCGGGCCGAAGCGGAAGTCGCCGTTGAAATTGCCGGCGGCGAGCGCCCAGCCGAAGTCGTCGGGGTTCTCCGCATCGTCGGGGACGGGCGGATCGTCCTGGTGGATCAGATAGCCGTTGACGGGCAGGAGACCTCCGACGCCGCCGTGCAGCACGACGACGCCTCCACCTCCCGGCAGGAAGTCGAAGTTATCGGTCTGCGGGCCACCGATCGCCAGATCGTCATACCCGTCGCCATCGAAGTCACCCGCCGCCAGAGCCTGCCCGAGGTGATCGAGCTCGCCCGGAATGTCGTAGACGTTGCCGTCGGGGAGCGATTGGAGGAGGTGCTCGCCGACGATCTGGATACCGCCGACTTCTCCGTAGTGAATCTGAACGGCTCCGGACTCCCAGGGCTCGGCATAGATATCCCAGGAATCGTGGCCCGGAATCCCTACTGCGAGGTCGTCGCGGCCGTCGCCGTTGAAGTCGCCGGCGGCGAGCGCGTAGCCGAACTGGTCGCCTTGGTGAGCGATGTCCTGGCCCCCCGCTGCATAGAGGCTGAGCAGCGTCGGTGCGAGGGTCGTCGAGAGCCCCATGCCGGGAGCTCCCCAGCGCACGATCACCGCGCCGGCGTTCTGAAGGGGGAGATCCAGTGAGCCGTCGTCGAGCGGAATTCCCGTCGCGAGGTCCTGGGCGCCGTCGCCGTTGAAGTCGCCGGCGGCGAGAGCCCAGGCGAAGCGGTCATTGTCCTGCGGCGGGAAGCCGTCGATCTCTTCGTTGAAGAACGCCCGGGCACGCACGGACGAGAGTCCGATCGCGGCCTGGGCGTCGAGGACGGAGGAGGCGAGAAACGGGAGGGTTGCTGCCATTGCGACCATTCGCAGAGACAGGCGCGCGCGGGAAGCGGGTGAGGTTCTCATGCCGACTACGCGTAAGTCGCTCCTTCCGCGGCTCATATCGTCGTAAAGTGGCGCACTTCATGAGCGAAGCCCTGCCGGAGCTCTTCGCGCGCGCCCTCGAGCTGGACGATGCCGGGCGGCGGGCACTGGTGGACGAGGTCGCGAGCAGCGATCCGGCGCTGGGAGCGGAGCTCGCGCGTCTGCTCGAGAGCGCCGGCGAAGCCGGATCGCCGCTCGACTTCGCCCCCTGGCGGCCGGACGACGAGCCGGAGGCATCCGGAGGTGTGTTGCCCGAGCGTATCGGTCCCTACCGCATCCTGCGCGAGCTCGGGCGCGGCGGCATGGGGCGGGTCTTCCTCGCCGAGGAGGAGACCGAGGACTTCCGGCGTGCCGTGGCGCTCAAGGTCATCGATCGTCCGGCCGGGGACGACGATGCGGTGCGGCGCTTCCGCGACGAGGTGCGCATCCTCTCGTCGCTCGAGCATCCCGGCATCGCGCGCTTTCTCGCCGGCGGCCGCACCCCCGACGGCGCTTGGTTCCTGGCGCTCGAGCTCGTCGAAGGGGAGGACCTGCTCTCCTATGCCCGCGCCCGCGAGCTCCCGGTGCGCGCGCGCCTCGAGCTCTTCGTTACCGTGCTCGACGCGGTGCGCTTCGCCCACGGGCGCGGCGTGGTGCACCGCGACCTCAAGCCGGGCCATCTCCTCGTCGACCGCGAAGGGCGCCCGCGCCTGCTCGACTTCGGCATCTCCAAGCTCGTCGACCCCGCCACGCAGCAGAGCCTCGCTCTCACCCGCACCGAATCCCGCGCCCTGACGCCGGCCTACGCCAGCCCGGAGCAGTTTCGCGGCGAACCGGTGACGCCGGCCTCGGACGTGTACGCGCTGGGCACGATCCTCTACGAGTTGCTGGCCGGCCGGCGTCCGTTCGCCGGCGAGCAGGGCTCGGCTCTGGCGCTCGAGCGCGCGGTGCTGGGAACCGATCCCGAGCCGCCGTCGACCGCCGCGCGACAGGTCGCGAGCGGGCCATCCGCGAAGGAAACGCGGATTTCCCGAGCACCTCCGTTCACTTCCCTCGGCCGCGATCTCGATGAGATCTGCCTCAAGGCGCTGCGCAAGGCGCCGACCGACCGCTACGCCGATGCAGGCGAGCTGGCGGCGGACCTGCGGCGCTACCTCAGCGGCGAGCCGGTGGCCGCCCGCCGCGGCGGGCGGCGTTACCGGTTCGCCCGCTTCGCGCGACGCCACCGTGCGCCCCTGGCGGTCGCTGGCGCGCTGCTGGTGGCGGTGGCTGCGCTCTGGACGGCGGTCGATGCGGGACGCCGCGCGGCGATCGTCGCGCCGGAACCGCCGGCTCCTCGCCCCTTTCCGTTCTCCAACATCGGCAGCGTCCCCCTCGCCGAGCTGCGGCGCCAGTTCGTCGAGTCGCCGGCGAGCGCCGAAGCCGGAGCGGCGCTGGTGCTCGGGCTCACGCGGGCCGATCAGTTCGACGAGGCGCGGCTGATCCTCGCCCGGCTGCGGCAGATCCCCGGCGAGGAGCAGCACCCGCTGACCGACTATGCCGACGCCAACCTCGCGATGGACGTGGAGGAGCCGCAGCGCGCCCTGGTGCTCTTCACCCGCGCGCGCGACGGCGCCATCGCCCGCCGCCGGGGCGACCTCGTGGCGCAGATCCGCGCCTCGCGCGGCCGGCTGCTCGCGACGATCGGCCAGCGCGACGAGGCGCGCAGGGAAATGGAGATGGCAGCACGGGAGTTCGCGAGTGCCGGCGATCACGCGTCGCTCTCCAGGGTGCTGAACGATCTCGCCATCGAGGATCTCCAGCAGGGAAAGCTCGACGAGGGGCAGGCACTCCTCGAGCGCGCCGTCGCCGAGGCGCGCGCGGCGGGCACGACGCCGGGTACCATGCTCGGCAACCTGGCATCGCTGGCGGCGTTCCGCGGGCGCCCGGATCGGGCCGAGACGATCGCGCGCGAGCTCGTGGCCGACCGCCGTCAGGCCGGCAATCGTCGCCAGCTGGGCGGCGGGCTGCTGACGCTCGCCGCGGCGCTCCACGACCTGGGCCGCGCCGCCGAGGCGCAGGCCGCGAC
This sequence comes from Thermoanaerobaculia bacterium, assembly GCA_044230215.1. GTDB lineage: Bacteria > Acidobacteriota > Thermoanaerobaculia > Multivoradales > JAGPDF01 > JAGPDF01. The sequence continues at coordinate 4,346 of JBGARM010000261.1, forward strand.
CGACGAGTCGATCGCCCTGCTGCGCGAGGCCGGGCATCTCGCCTGGCTGCCGATCGCCCTCTATCTGCGCGGCATCGCGGACATCCAGGCGGCGCGCTTCGAGCGTGTCGCAGCGATCGTGAGCGAGCTCGAAACCATCGCCGCGAGCGCCGGCGGCTACGGCGCGATGGCAGGCGCCCACTACCTGCGCGCTTTCGAGAGCGGCGCCCACGGCGAAACGGCGGCGATGCGGGCCTCTTTTGCCGCCGGCCGAAAGCTCCGGGTCCAGAACGGCGACCTCGACCAGGTGGCGAGTGGCGACGCATGGCAGGCGCAGCTCGAGCTGCGCGCCGGCCACTTGGCGGAGGCCCGGCGGTTGGCGGATCTGGCCGACCGCGGACTTCCCGCGACTGCCGTCGACGGCGAGCCGGCTTTTCTCGCTGCCGCCATCCGCGCGTGCGTCGATGCCCGCGAAGGGAAGAC
>JBGARM010000262.1:0-4809 GCA_044230215.1 Thermoanaerobaculia bacterium
CCACCCAGCGCACGAAGGAGAGGGCGCGGGCTCGTTCGGCCGCCGGCGCATCGGACCAGACGAGGTAGCTGTTGTGCGGGTAGTACTGCAGGACGCGCAGGCCCGCTGCTTCGAGGCCGCCGTGCCACTCGGCGCGCGGCGGGCCCCAGAGCTGAACGAGGCGCAACCCCGCCTCGTCCCCGGGTGCCCGCTCGGCGAAGCCGAGCACCGGTTCGCCGTCGCGCAGCGGATCGAAGGAGTAACCGGGGACATGGATCTCGCCGGCATCTGGCACGAGGAGATCGGATCGCCCGGCGGCGGCCAGCCGGGCTGCGTCTTCGTCGGAGACGGCGACCCAGCGGAAGGCGCCGTAGTCGATCGTACGGGTCGGCTGCACTCCGAGCGCCGCGAGATCGGCTTCCTTCGACAAGCGCAGGAACGCCTCGGCTTCTGCGGAGGCGGCGGAAAGGAGAAGAAAAGCTCCAGTAAGGAATGCTGGCAGTCGGTTCATTCTCGTGTCTCCGCGACGTCGGTGCAGGCTGCGCAGTCTAGCCCAGAGATCGTCGGCAGCTGTCGGTCGTCGGGGCGCTGATAATCTCGCGCCCGGACTGGATCGCGTTCTTCCAGCCGAGGAGTTCCAGCATGCATCGAGGAGAAGTCGTGCGGAGAACGGCATGAATCGCAGGGCGAAGCGCTCGTTCCTGCGATTCCTGTTCGTTTTCCTCGCCGTGAACGGAGCGCTGGCGTTGGACCTGCGCGCCCAGGCTGCGGCTCCCGCCGCGGCGCCGCCGGCCGGCGTGCGCACGATCTACCTGGTGCGCCACGGCGCCTACGACCTCGAGGATCCGCGCGACGAGGACGTCGGCAAGGGTCTGCTGCCGATCGGCGTGGCGCAGGCACGACTCGCCGGCGATCGCCTGCGCGGTCTGCCCTTCGCCTTCGATGCGGTCTACGCCAGCCCGTTCACCCGGGCGCGCCAGACCGCGCAGGTGATCGCCGCCCAGCTCGGCGGGGCCGGCCACGCCGCGCCGCGGATCGACATCGATCCCGACCTCGCGGAATGCACCCCGCCCACCCGGCGCGCCGACATCATGGCGAAGGAGAAGCCGGAGGACCTGGCCGCCTGCAGCGCACAGCTCGAGCGCCTGGCGGCGCGGCTCTTCGCGCCGGTACCCGCCGCAAGCGGCGATCGCCGCGAGCTGGTGGTGGCGCACGGTAACGTCATCCGCTGGCTGGTGACCCAGGCCCTCGGCGTCGATCCGACGGCGTGGCTCTCGATGTCGATCGGCCACGCCAGCATCACGGTGCTCGCGGTCGACGGCAAGGGCCTGGTACGAGTCCTCGCGGTCGGCGACGTCGGCCATCTCTCACCGGGCATGCAGACCGGCGCCTTCGGCAATCGCGAGAACTGGGATCTCGAGGCGCCCGGCGGGCCTGCCGCCGGCACTCCCCCGCCGGGACCGATCGTGCTACTGATCTCCTTCGACGGCTATCGCTGGGACTACCCGGAGCTCCACGGCGCCCCGGCGCTGCTCGCGCTGGCGGGGGAAGGGGTGCGCGCGCAGGAGCTCGTTCCCTCCTTCCCGTCGAAGACCTATCCCAATCACTACACGCTGGTGACCGGCCTGCGCCCCGAGCATCACGGCATCGTCGCCAATTCGATGTGGGATCCGGAGTGGAAGGCCGGCTTCTCGCTCGCCGATCGCAGTGCGGTCGAGGACGGGCGCTGGTGGGAGGGCGAGCCGATCTGGGTGACGGCTGAGCGCCGCGGCCTGGTGACGGCGTCGTCGTTCTGGCCGGGCTCGGAGGCGGCGATCGGCGGCGTGCGGCCGACGTATTGGGGTCGTTACGACGACACCGTGCCGGACGAGAAGCGGGTGGACGACGTGCTCGCCTGGCTCGATCTGCCGGCGGAGAAGCGGCCGCGCCTGATCACGCTCTACTTCGACGAGCCCGACGGCGGCGGGCATGCATTCGGGCCGAATTCGCCGCAGGCGGGAGCCGCCGTGGCGCACGTCGATGCGCTGCTCGCGCGCCTGCGCGCCGGCGTCGCGGCGCGCGGTCTCGGCGACTCGGTCGACTGGATCGTGGTCTCCGACCACGGCATGACGCCGGTCGACGCCGGGAAAGCGATCGTCCTGGCGGACTTCGTCGACCTCGCCGGAGTCGCCATCGACGACCTCTCGGTCTTCGGGCTCCTGCGGCCGCAGCCGGGCACGGAGGATTCGATCGTTCGTGGCCTCACCGGTGCCCATCCCCACCTGCACGCCGCGCGCAAGGGCGCCATGCCGGAGCGGCTGCACTTTCGCGCCCACCGCCGCATCCCGGAGATCGTCGTCTGGGCGGACCCAGGGTGGACGATCTACGGCACCCGGGCCGATCTCGCCGCGGCGTTGGCCAAGTCCGATCCTCCGCGCGGTGCCCACGGTTACGACCCCGCCGAACGCGACATGCACGGCATCTTCGTCGCCGCCGGCCCGTCGTTCAAGAAGGGAATCAGCACGCCGCCGCTCGACAACGTCGACGTCTACCCCCTGCTCGCCCGCCTCCTCGGCGTGCCGCCCGCCCCCAACGACGGCAACCCGGTGGCCACTGCCGCGATGCTCGCCGAGCGCATGCCGTAGCGTGGAGGGAAAGCAGGAATCGTGGCCGAGCTCACGCCAGCAGTTCGCGGTTCGCGTTCTGGCTGCTCTTCGCCACCTATGTGGTCGCGCGGCTGAAAAGCTCGGTAGGGGAGAAAGGACTCGCCGAATTCCCAGAAGCGTCCTGGGACGCCAAGTGCCCGGGCCGGCCATCTGAGCTACACTTTTCTCGTGGGCGAAATCATGAGCGAGTTGCGAGTGAACGTCGATGCCGAGCGCTTGGCGGAGCTCTGCCGGCGGTGGGGGATTCGCGAACTCGCGCTCTTCGGCTCGGCGTTGCGGGACGATTTCGGGCCCGAAAGCGATGTCGACTTGCTGGTCGACTTTCAGCCGGGAACGGTTCTGGGTTTCAGGATCTTCGACTTGGAGAGCGAACTTTCCCAGCTCTTCGGCGGTCGAAGGATCGATCTGGTGCCGCGGAAGTTCCTGCATCCGCGCCTCAGGCAACGCGTCCTAGCCGAGGCCAGGACCCAATATGCAGCATGACGATCTCGTCTACGTCGGTCAGATGTTCGACCTCGGACGAAAGATCGACGACCGTGCCCGGTCGCTCGACCGCGCCGGCTTCGACGCCGACGAGAATGTTCGGCTCGCGCTGACTCACCTGATCCAGACACTGGGCGAGGCGGCACGTCGGGTCTCTGCGGGGTTCCAATCGGCGCATCCGGAGGTTCCCTGGTCCGAGATCATCGGAATGCGACACAAGATCGTGCACGACTACTTGAGCGTCAATTTCGATCTTGTCTGGGACGTCTCGCGCCACGAAGTCCCACGTCTGCTGGCTTAGCTCCTGTCCCTGGTTCACGACTCCTAGAGAGACTGGCGCGCACCCTGGGCCGGGGTCGCCCGGACGCGGCCGAAGACTCGGATGGTGTAGCCGTCGCGCAGGGATGGGAGGAGGCGGACGGCGAGGCGCGCGAGGAGCGGCATGGCTCTGAGGTCGGCGGCGCGGCCGGGGATCGATTCGCTGGAGCTCTGCACGAAGCCTTCGTCGGCGAAGATCGCTTCGAGCGGGCGGTCGGGGAGGGTGAAGCTCGTGCCGAGGTCGCGGATGCGGGCGTGCAGGCGCCGGCCGTAGCGCTCGAAGAAGAGCTTCGTCGCCACGTCGCAGACGATCTCGAGATCGGGGAAGAGGTCGCGCAAGGTCGCCGCGAGGCGGCGGATCTCGGCCTCGGAGAGGTACATCAGGACGCCCTCGACGACGGCGACCGCGGGACTCTCCCGGTCCTGCGCCGCGAACGGCGCGAGCTTTTCGGCGAGCGATTCGGTGGCGAAGTCGATCGCGATGCGCTGCAGCGGGTTGGGGCACTCGGCTTCCGGCAGGCGCGCTTCCTTGAAGGCCAGGAGCGGGGCTTCGTCGATCTCGATCCAGCGGCCGCCGGCGAGACGGTAGGCGCGCGCATCGAAGCCGGCGCCGACGAGGGCGACGCGCAGCTGCGGCTGGGCAATGAGCCGGGCGCGCAGCCAGTCGTCGATCATGCGATGCCGCACGACGTTGCTGCCGTTCGGCGCCTTGAAGCGGCGGAATGGCGCGAAGAGGCGCCACGCCTCGTCGTCCATGAAGCGCTCGGCGAAGCGATCGCCGCACAGCGGCGCCGGCATGCGGGCGTCGACGGCGCGAACACCGGTGCAGTAGAAGGCGGTGCGAGAGATCGGGTTCATTCGCGGCTCCCCCCCGGAGTTGCGGCATTCTCTCGCCATTCGACGGACGCGGGAACCGGCATGGAAACAGGCACGAGAACCGGCAATCGGGCTAGCATTCCGCCATGCACAGCCCTGCGGTGCGCGCGCTTTCCCCTCACCGTTCTCTCCGCCTGGTCCTGGCGCTGCTGCTCGCCACGCTGGCCGTTGTCCTGCTGACGCGCAACGGCCGTCGTCTGGCGCTCGAGCTGGCGGCGGGCGGGCCGGCGGCGCTGGCGGCCGGCGCCGAGCGCGCCGCGGGGGCTGCGGCCGCAGGCTCGGCGCCGCCGGCGCCGGCGTACCGGCGGGTCCAGGCGACCGCTCCAGTCGGCTCGAGCTTGGCCACCGCGCCGACATCGCCCAGGTTGTATTCGAACCAGAGCGCGTGCACCGTGTCGCCCGGCCCGACGGCGATCCCCTCGGCCCGGGCGAAATTCCCGCCCGGGGGAGCGAACGACTGGCTCCACAGGAGGGCCCCGACGGGCGAGATCTGGTCGATCACCACGCC
>JBGARM010000263.1:0-4784 GCA_044230215.1 Thermoanaerobaculia bacterium
ACCATCGTCGCCACCGCGCTGCGCCGCGAGCCCGAACGCCGCTACGCCTCGGCCGAACGGCTCGCCGACGACGTCGCGCTCTACCGCGCCGGCCGGCCGATCCGCGCCCGGCCCGAGAGCCTCCCCTATCGCCTGCGCAAGTTCGCCGGCCGGCATCGCGTCGCCGTCGGCGCGGCCGCCCTCATCGCACTGCTGCTCGCCGGGTTCACCGGCTACGCCTGGCGCCAGGCCGGGGTGCTGGCGCGCGAGCGCGACTCGGCGCGCGCCGAGCGCGACAAGGCGCGCGAGCTCTCCGACTTCCTCACCGATCTGTTCGGCGCCGATCCCTACGCCGACGACCCGGGGCTGCGCGACTCGACGACCCTCGGCGAGTTCCTCGAACGCAGCGAGGCCTCGGTGCGCCGCGAGCTCGGCGGCCGGCCGGAGCTCGAAGCGGCGCTCCTCGCCCGGCTCGCCCGCCTGCACGGAAATCTCGGGCGGCTCGACCGGGCCAGGAAACTCGCCGAAGAGGCGCTTGCGGCGCGGCGCGCCCTGCCCGGCGAGCGCCGCGCCGACATCGCCGAAAGCGCCAATACCCTGGCGACCGTTCTGCAGGAGCAAGGCGACCTCGCCGCCGCCGAAGCGCTCTTCCGCGAAGCGCTGGCGCTGCGCGAGGCGCTCTACGAGCCACCGCACGCCGATATCGCCGAGAGCCTCAACAACCTCGCCATCGTCCTCGCCGAGCGCGACGAGCCGGCGCAGGCGGCCGAGACCGAGGCGCTCGAACGCCGGGGGCTCGAGATGCGTCGCGCCCTCTACGGCGACGACCATTTCGACACGCTGCAGAGCCGCAACAACTTCGCCGTCTTCCTCATGAAGCGCGCCGGGCCCGGAGATCTCGCGGAGGCCGAGGGCCTGCTGCGCGAGGTGCTGGCCGGGCGGAGGCGCCGCCTCGGCGACGATCACCCGACGGTCGCCAACACCGAGAACAACCTCGCCAACCTCCTCGACGACCTCGGCCGCGAGGCCGAGGCGATTCCGCTCTTCCACGAGGCGATCCGGCGATCTCGCCGGCGCCGAGCAGGCCCTGCGCGCCTCGCTGGCGATCGACGAGCGCCACCTGCCGCCCGGGCACCCGTATCTCGCAACCGACCGGCAGAAGCTCGCCGAGCTCCGGGTCGCCGCCGAGCGCAAGAAGGCGGAGCCGCCGGCAGCACCGGGCTCCGCGGAGAGCCGATGAGCGGCGCGGTCACGCTCTGGCTGCACCGTCTCGGGGAGGGGGACGCGGCGGCGCTCGATCAGCTGGTGCCGCTGCTCTATGACGAGCTGCGCGGCGTGGCGCGCCGCCTGCTGCGCGGCGAGCGCCCCGGCCATACCCTCTCGACCACGGCGCTGGTGAACGAGACCTACCTGCGTCTGCTCGAAGCGCGGCGCCTGGCGCCCGCCGATCGGGCGGCCTTCCTCGGCGTCGCGGCGGTGACGATGCGGCGCCTGCTGGTCGATGCCGCGCGCCGCCGGCTCGCCGACAAGCGCGGCGGCGGAGCCCCCGGTCAGCCGCTCGACGACCTCGCCGAGCTCGTCGCCGCGCCAGAAGCCGATGCCGAGCTGGTGGCGCTCGACGCCGCCATGGATGCTCTCAAGGCGGCGAGCCCCCGGGCGCACCAGGTGGTCGAGCTGCGCTTCTTCGCCGGCCTGACGCTCGAAGAGACCGCGGCGACGCTCGCGCTCTCCAGCAAGACCGTGCAGCGCGACTGGCTGGCGGCGCGCGCCTGGCTGCGCGCCGAAATCGGCCCGGCCTGACGCTCCCGAGGCGCTCCGGGCGCGATCAGGACGGGCGGCTGGCCTGGGCGATCTGGATGAGCTCGCCGAGGTTGTCGAGGGTGATCATGCCGACCAGGCCGGTGGTGTCGCCGTTCTCGCCGGCGCCCTGTCCGATCACCAGGATCGGCTGCAGCGGGCGGCTCTGCAGGTGGCGCAGCACCGCTTCGAGCGGCATGTCGACCGGAACCTTCTGCGGCTCGCGATCCATCACCTCGAGGACGGCGCGTTCCCGGCCGCCTGGCGCCGCCAGGGCGCTGAGGAGCGCGCCCCGCGGCAGCAGTCCAGCCACCCTCCCCCAGGCGTCGACGACGGGGAAGTCCTGCTGGTGCCCCGAAAGCAGCAGCTCTGCCACCCGGCCGAGCGACTCCTGCGGCGAGATCGTCTCGTAGCGGGTGATCATGGCGTTCCTCGCCGTGAGCCCCGCCATCGCCGAGCGGTTGCGCTCGTAGGCCGCCTCCTGCCCGGCGCCGACGAAGACGAAGAAGGCGATCAGCAGTCCGACTGGATTCACCGGCGGAACGACCGCCAGGAGAGCCATCAGCACGGCGACTCCCTGGCCGATGCGCGCCGCGATGCGCGTCGCCCGGGTCTGACCGAGAAAGACGCTGAGGCCGGCGCGCAGCGCCCGCCCCCCGTCCATCGGAAAGGCCGGAATGAACAGGTTGAAGGCGAACAGCATGAAGTTGATCAGGACGAATCTGCCGATGAGCGGAGCGCCGGGGAACTCGATTCCCATGCCGTCGAAGACCGGAACCTCCCCGGTCGCCGCCAGATAGAGAAAGAGCACGCCGGCGAGGACGAAGTTCACCGCCGGACCCGCCAGCGCGATCCAGAACTCGGCCATTCCGGCGGGGATGCGATCGAGTCGCGCCACGCCACCGATCGGATAGAGGACTATCTCCCGCGTCTGTACGCCGAACTTGTGCCCGACAGCGGCATGGCCGAGCTCGTGCAGGACCACGCAGGCGAACACCAGCAGAATGAAGACGACACCGTCGAGGAATCCCCGCCCGGCGTTCGCCGAGCCGGCTCCCCACCAGACCAGCAGGAGCAGGAAGGTGAAGTGAATCCGGATCGGGATGCCGAAGACGGTCCCGATCCGGAACGCACCGGCAGCAGCGCGCGGCTCGCTCATCGACGGTCCGGAAGGCAGGCTAGGCGCATCGAGTCTGCCCTACCAACCGCAGACCTGGCCCTTGTTCTGGGCGTCGAGCCAGGTCTGGAGCGGCGCGAAGTAGTCGAGGATCGCCGAGGCGTCCATCTGGCGCTGGCCGGTGAGCGCTTCGAGGGCGTCGGGCCAGGGCTTCGAGGCACCCATCGCCATCATCGCCGCGAGCTTCTCCCCCGCCTTCTCGCTGCCGTAGATCGAGCAGCGGGAAAGCGGCCCGGTCTGACCCGCCGTCTTGCACAGGGCGCGATGGAACTGGAACTGCAGCACGTCGGCGAGGAAGTAGCGCATGTACGGCGTGTTGCCCGGCACGTGGTATTTCGCGCCGGGATCGAAGTCGGCTTCGCTGCGCGCCGAAGGCGGCACGACGCCCTGGTACTTGAGCTTCAAATCCCACCACGCCTGGTTGTAGTGCTGCGGCGTGACCTCGCCCGAGAAGACCTCCCAGCGCCACTTGTCGATGATCAGGCCGAACGGCAGGAAGGCCACCTTGTCGAGCGCCTTCTGCAGCAGCAGGGCGATGTCGGCGTCGGCCGGCGGCTCCTTGTCGATGAGGCCCAGCGTCTTCAGGTAGGCCGGAGTCACCGACAGCGCCACGGTGTCGCCCAACGCCTCGTGGAAGCCGTCGTTGGCGCTGTCGAGGAAGAGGGTCGGCTGGGCGTTGTAGGCGCGCTGGTAGTAGTTGTGGCCGAGCTCGTGGTGAATGGTCGAGAAGTCGTCCTCGTTCACCTGGATGCACATCTTGATGCGCAGGTCGTTCTTCTGGTCGGGGTCCCAGGCGGAGGCGTGGCAGACGACGTCGCGGTCGCGCGGTTTCAGGAACATCGAACGGGTCCAGAAGGTGTCGGGGAGCTTCGCGAAGCCGAGCGAGCTGAAGAAGCCTTCGCCGTAACGCACCATGCCGAGCTCGTCGACGCCCTTGGCCTTGAGCCGTTCGGTCAGGTCGTAGCCCGGGTCGACGACGTTCTTCGGCTTGACGACGTCGTAGATTCCGCCCCACTGCTGCGCCCACATATTGCCCAGGAGCTGCGCCGGAATCGGCTTTCCCGGCGGCACGAGCTCCTTGCCGTACTTCTCGGTGAGACGGGCGCGGACGTAGCAGTGCAGCGAGTCGTAGAGCGGCTTGACCTGGCCCCAAAGCCGGTCGAGCTCGGCGACGAAGGCGTCCGGCGCCATGTCGTACTTCGACCGCCAGAGCTCGCCCAGGTTGGCGTAGCCCAGCTCACGAGCCCCCGCGTTGCCGAGCTCGACGAAGCGCTGGTACTTCCCGCGCATCGGCCGGGCGATCGCGTGCCAGCCGGTCCAGGCCATCTCCAGCTGCTTCGGGTCGCGGCTCGACGCCAGGATGTCGGAGAGCTCGCCCAGATCGAGACAGTCGTCGCCGGTCTTGCCCTCGGGGCAGTACTTGCCGCGACCGTACATGCCCTCGAGCTCGGCGGCGAGCTGGGTGAGCTCCTCGCGCTTGGCGGCGTCGGACGGCGCCGGCAGAACCTGGCTCGACTTGAGCAGCCCCATCTTGCGCTCGAGCTCGGCGGGCAGCTTCAGCCCGGCGAAGCGCGTCGCCTTCTGCGCCAGCTCCATCGAGGCGGCGATCACCAGCTCGTTGGCCTGCGCCGCCAGGGTCTCGGTGTCGTCGGTGATGTAGGTCGCGGCGACCCACTGCGCGCGGTCGCGGGCGATGAAGAGCTTGAGCAGGCGGGGGGGGGGGGGGGGGGGGGGGGGGCGCGGCGGGGGGGTCTACCCCCCCCCCCCGCGCCCGTACACCCTTACGGGTCGCGGCCTGGCCCAGGCTGGCCCAGTCGGGCTCAGCGGTGGG
>JBGARM010000264.1:0-4754 GCA_044230215.1 Thermoanaerobaculia bacterium
GGTGCGGCCTGCTGCATCAGGCAGAGGCTGATGGAGGGTCAAGAATCAAGAGAGGGAAGCGACTCCCCCTCGTCTCGCTGTCAGCGGATGCGTCCGGAATCGTGATCAACGTTCAGGCGTTTCATTCAGAGCTCGAAGGCTATTTTCGAGACTTCGCGGCTATTCTCAGGTCACCTGGTTCGATTGACGAGCGGGAGAAGTTTAGGCGAAAGATGAACTACATAGCTCGATCGGAGCACAGGTCTGGGTCAGCTGAAATGTTCTAGGTGGTTCTTGGCTGAAGAAGGTTCATCTGCCGAACGAAGGACGAGCTCGTCAAGAGAGCATCTGATCGACTGATTGGCCGATGGCGGCCCAATTCAATGGAGTCCTGGCGGAGAAGAATGCTACTCATTGACGGAAATCAGCTGCCGTTCGTCGGCATGTCGCATCAGTTCATTGGCGCCGAGCAGGGGGAGGTCGGGGTTTCGATCTACTTCGTGCGCGCCGAGCCGGGGCGGGGGCCGCGGCGGCATCGGCATCCGTACGACAAGGTGGTGGTGGTGCGCGAGGGCCGCGCGCGCTGGACGGTGGACGGGCGGGAGATCGAGGTCGGCCCCGGCGAGATCCTGGTCGTCAAGGCGGGCGAGATCCACACCTTCGTCACCATCGGCGACGTGCCGCTGGTGCAGTCCGACATCCACCTCGCGCCGCGCTTCGAGCAGGAGAATCTCGACTAGGTCCGCGCGCTCGACATGAACAGTTCGAAGCTCGCAGCTCTGGGTTGGGACGCCTGGTTCGAAACGCGGGCGCGGGGCGGCTGCGACCGGGCCGAGGACGTCGCGCGGGTGACTGCGGTGGACCGCGATCAGCTGCTGCTGCTCGACGCGGAGGGCCCTTTCCGGGGGAGGCTCTCGGGGAGATTCCTGCACGAGGCGGGCGAGGCCCTCGAGCGGCCCTGCGTCGGCGACTGGGTGTGGGTGGACAGACGCCCGGGCGAGGCGTCGGGCGTCGTGCAGGGCGTCGTGCACGGCGTGGTCGAGCGCAAGAGCGGCCTCCGTCGCAAGGCGGCGGGAGAGGCCGTCGAGCACCAGATGATCGCCGCCAATATCGATGTCGTCTTCATCGTGCAGTCCTGCCACTTCGACTTCAATGTCCGGCGGCTGGAGCGCTACCTGGTCGTGGTCCGCGACGGCGGGGCGACGCCCTGCATCCTTCTCACCAAGACCGACCTCGTCGCGCCGGAAGTGCTCGCTGGCCAGCTGGAGGAGATCCGCCAGGCGGGCATCGACGTTCCGGTCCGGACCCTGAGCAACGTGACGCGCGAGGGGGTGGGCGAGCTCAGCGATCTGCTGGAACCGGGAAAGACTTACTGCTTCGTCGGCTCGTCGGGCGTCGGCAAGAGCACGCTCATCAACGGCCTGCTGGGCCGCGAGCGGCTGGCGACGAAGGGGGTCAGCGGCACCGGCGAGGGCCGGCATACGACGGTTCGCCGGGAGCTCCTGCGGCTCGCGAACGGCGCGCTGGTCATCGACAACCCCGGGATGCGGGAGCTCGGACTGCTGGGAGCGGAGAGCGGCCTCGGGGCGAGCTACTCCGACATCCTCGAGCTCTACTCCGGCTGCCGCTTCCGGGATTGCTCGCACACCAACGAACCGGGTTGCGCCGTTCTCGCGGCATTGCAGTCCGGTGAGCTGACAGCGGAGCATCTCGAGAGCTTCCGCAAGCTCCAGAGCGAGTCGGCGTACCTGCAGCTGTCCTACGCCGAGAAGCGCCAGAAGGAAAAGAACTTCGGCAGGTTCATCAAGTCCGTCCAGAAGCGGCTGCGAGAGGACTGATCGCCTCGCGATATCCTGCGACCTCCATGGCCGAGGGCGCCCTCTTCGTCGGACTGTCGGATCTCCTCACCGGGCTGCTGTTCGTCCTGCTGGCGCTGCCGTTGATCTTGCGCAAGGTGGCGATGAACCGGTGGTACGGCGTGCGGATTCCGAAAGCGTTCGCCTCCGAAGCGAACTGGTACGCCATCAACGCAGTCGGCGGGCGGTGGATGGCGGTGGCGGGGGGCATACTGGCGCTTGTCGGCGGGCTCGTCCTGCTCTGGCCGCCGACGACCGTCGTCGGGATTCTGATCGCCTCGCTGGCGCCGGTGCCGCTGGTGCTCTTCACCCTCGTGCCGGTGCTGCGCTTCGCCCGGCGGCTGCCATCGTGAGCGGATTCGCCGGGATCGCCCCGTTCGATCCGTCGGACGCCTGGCTGCTGCAGGCGGTGCTCTACGCCGGCGGACTCACCGAGGGGGCAGAGCTCGCCGACGTCATCGGCCTGGGCGACGGCATCCGCGACGCCCTGTTCACCGGCGAGGAGCTGCGCGGCGGCTTCGCCCGCTTGACCGCCGCCGGCTTCGTGCGCGCCGAGAACGGCCGCTGGTTCGTCGTCGGCGAGGCGCGCGCCCTGGCGAAGAAAGAGGGGCTGTCGCTCGCCGAGCACGCGGCGGAGATCGCCGCCTTTCTCGCCGCTTCGAATTACCGCGGCAGCGACAGCGAGGAAGCCGACCCCGATCTCACCGACGAGAAGATCGCCGCCGCCGTCCGTTCGTATCTCACCCGCTTCGAGAGCGGGCCCGGGGAGGCAGACGCCGCGTCGGGGCTGGCACCGGGATCGCCGGACCCCACCGTCGTTCACTGATCCGCAGGCTCTGCGAGCCCGAGAGCCCGCGTGCCCGACGGCGAGAGCGTCTGCGCTCATGGGTAGGTAAAGGTGCGAAGGAGAGAGACGCGATGACCGGCGCCCGGTTGGGCGGCTTTCCACGGAGGAGTCGAACATGAGAGCGCAAGTATCGAAGCAGTTCGTCCCGTGCAGCGGCTTGGCGCTCGTGCTGCTGCTGGTGGCCACAGCGGCGGTTGGCCAGGATCGCGCGGCGGTGGTGGCGGGCATGCAGGTGTTGCTCGACAACGACTGTGTCCGGATGCAGTTCCACGACGTCGCGGTCGGCGAGAAGACGCCAATGCACTCGCACCCACGCTACGCGGTCTATGTCTTCGATACCTACAAGGCCCGCATCACGCTCGCCGACGGTTCGCAGCGCATGAGCGAGCACCGGGCCGGGGACGCCTTCTGGCAGGAGGCCACGCAGCACGTCGTGGAGAACCTCGGTGACACTCCGATTCACAATCTCGTGCTCGAGTTGAAGCCCGGCCCGGTTTGCGCGGGCGCCGCCGACGCCGAACGCACGCGCGCCGAGATCACGGCGCTGCTCACGAACTTCCTTTCGCCCGGGCAGAACCCGACCCGCGCCGCCCACGAGCGCTTCTGGGCCGACGATCTGGTCTACACGAGCTCGGCCGGGAAGGTGACGAACAAGGCGGAGATCCTCGCCTCGTTCGACGCCGCGCCGAAGGCGGAGCCGCAGCAGCCCGCCGAACCGGAGCCGGTCTACTCCGCCGAGGAGATCCTGGTGCGCCCCTACGGCGAGATGGCGGCGCTCACCTTCCGCCTGGTCGCGCGCGCGGCCGACGGCTCGGTCCAGTACTACCGCAACAGCGGCACCTTCCTGCGCCGCGACGGCAGGTGGCAGGCGATCACTTGGCAGGCGACCAGGGTGCCCGCGCCCGCAGGTCCGGAGGCAAAATGAGCCCGTCGTTCGCGACCGGCGAGCCGCACTCCGGAGCCGAGATCGTCGCGGCGATGACCCGGTTGCACCGCGAATCGGAAGACTACCTCGCGGCGATTCCGGCGACCGAGTTCGCTGCGCCGCAGGGCGAGAAGTGGTCGCCGGCAGAGCACGTGCGGCATCTCGCCAAGTCGACCTATCCGCTGATCGGAGCGCTCGGGCTGCCGAAGATCGTCCTCGGCCTGCGCTTCGGGCGCGCCGGAACGCCGTCGCGGAGCCTGGCCGTGTTGCGCGACGACTACCGCAGGCTCCTGCGGGAGACCGGGGCCACCGCGGGCCGCTTCGCGCCGACGCCGCAGGCGGCTCCCGCGGATGCCGCCTCCGCCGCGGCCCGGCAGCAGGAGGTTCTCGGCAGATGGCGCGCCGCGGTCTCGGGGCTGGCGCTCCGGATTCCGCGCTGGAGCGAAGCGGCCCTCGACCGCTATCGACTGCCGCATCCGCTGCTCGGCAAGCTCACGGTGCGCGAGATGCTCTTCTTCACCGTCTACCACAACGCCCACCACCTCGCGCAGATCGCCGAACGGCGCGCTCCGTGAGCCGCCCGGAGGACGTTTCTCGCGTAGCAGGTATGGAGAGAAAGAGCGTCGCTTTTTCTGCTGTCGGAGGGCGGTGGAACCTCGGCCTCGCGCGGAGCGTCACGGCTGCCGTCGTGCTGCTTGCCGGGGCGGTTCCGGCCGCGGCGCAGTATCCGTTCTTCGGACTTTCGGCGGTCGGCGCGCAGGCGTTCGACAACGAGAACCTGCTCTTCTACGTCCCGCAGAGCGGCGACCAGTTCGGGGCGGCGGTGGCGACCGGCGACTTCAACGGCGACGGCATCGACGATCTCGCGACCGGGATTCCTTTCGACCAGGGGCTCGCGGGCGACCCGATTCTCGGCCTTGGCGCGGTCGTGGTGCGCTACGGCGCGCCGCGCGGCGGGCTCGCCGGCGGGCTCGCCGACGACTTCCTCAACCAGCTCGCCTCGGGCAGCCCCGACCCTGCTGAAGCCAACGAGCTCTTCGGCGCTGCGCTCGCGGCGGGGGACTTCGACGGCGACGGCATCGACGACCTGGCGATCGGCTCGCCGTTCGAGAACCAGCCGGAGCCGGGAGGGACCTGCGGCCTCGAC
>JBGARM010000265.1:0-4718 GCA_044230215.1 Thermoanaerobaculia bacterium
AGATTCCGACGCGCCCGCGATAACCCGAGCCATGGCAATCCGGGCATCCGGCGCCCTGCACCAGCCGCGGGGTTTGGTCCGGATCGAGCCCCAGCCGCCGCAACACTTCGTCCCAGCTGCCGAACCGGAGATTCGCCATCGCAACCAGCGCCGCGTCGTCTCGCGTCACGCTCTTCACGTTGAGCGAGGCGCCGTTCTCGCCGTAGCAGCTCACGCGGTCGAGGACGTACTCGTCGCTCCACAGCGGCTCCCAGTGCGGAGCGAAACCGACGGACGAGAGCAGCCGCGCCCGCATCGTCTCGGCGTGAACTTGCGCCCTCGGGTATTCCCGCAGGTAGTCGCCAGCCGCGAAACCGTGTTGCTTCCACAGGTGCAGGGTGAGCGATCGACGCGTCCAGCCGCACGCCTCGCAGCGCACGAAGTCGAGCAGCTCGGTCGCGATCCGGTCGTAGGAAAGACCGGCCGCCTCGATCGCGCGGCGCCAGCCCCAGAAGGGGCGGATCGCGAAGGCGGCCGCGAGGATCTCTGGCGCGCTGCGCCGGACCGCGGTGATGTTGAGCGGCAGACCCGCGGCGTGCGCTTCGCGGATCCATTCGACGACCGCGCGCCTCTCATCGCCTCGCCCCCCCGGCGAGGCTGCCTCACCGCGACGCCGTTTCATGGCGTCTCGAGCGCTCCGACCTGGAGGCTCGTCCGGGGAATCGCGGTCGCCACGCTCATCGGTCCGATTCCATCATGAACCGCGATCTCCGAAAGCGCGGCCAGGCTCTCGATGCGCACGGATCGATGTTACCGACCAGGATCGGATGGGGCGACCGCTGCTTCAGTGTCCCGCTTCTGACTGAAACCCTCGCAGTGGATAGAGAAACCGACGAGGGAGAGAGGGAAGGGGTCTCTGGGTTCAAGCTCGCGATTTCCCGGACGGACCCTCGCTGAGCCATCGCCACTTTCTCTAGTGGTGGCTCACTCCCGCCACTCCTCCGCCCCCAGCGGCAGTTCGTTCAGCTCGGCCTTAGCTTCGCGCCAGCAGGGGAGGTGGCGACTCAGCAGGGTGACGAAGCGGTCGTCGTGGGTCGGCGCGAGCAGGTGAATCAACTCGTGGACGATCACGTACTCGAGCAGGTCCTTGGGCTTCTTGACGAGCTCGGTGTTCAGTCGGATGGTCTTCGCGCGCGGGTTGCAGCTTCCCCACTTCGTCTTCATCCGCTGCAGGAAGTAGCCGGCCGACCGCACACCCAGCCTCGGCTCCCACTTCTCCACCAACCCGGGGATGACCTCGTGCAGGAGCTCTTTGTGCCACGCATGCAGGACCGCCGCGCGCTTCGCGATGTTGCTCCCGGGGCGCACCGTCAGGACGATCCGCCTGGGGCCCAGGCTGACCCGCGGCTTCGCATCGACCTCGGTTACGGTCAACAAGTAGCGCCTGCCCCAAAGATAGTGGCTTTCGCGCTCGACATACTGGCGAGGCGCCTCCCTCGCCTGGCCTCGGAGGCTCCGCTGTTGGCGGCGAATCCAGGAGAGCTTCGAGATCGCGTAGGCGCGAGCCGCTTCCATGCGCGTCGCGAGCGGCGCCGTCAGGGTGACGCGGCCGGCCGGCGGATGCACCGACAGATGGACATGCTTGATGTTCTTGCGCGTCACCGCAATCGCGACGTCGCCCAGCTGGAGGATCTCGGCCATCAGTATCCCGGCTGGTTCCTGACGAGCTCGAACAGCGCCGCCGTCGCCTCGCGGTTCCGGTCGAGGAGCGGAAAGAGCGCATTGAGGACCTGCGCCTCGCGCGCCTGGTCCCCCTTCCAGCCAGCGGGAGCCGCTTCGCGCATCACCTGGTCGATCGCGAGCGCCAGCCTCAGGCGCTCGTCCCCATACTCCTCCCGGACCTCGGCCACCGCCGACATCTCGGTCCCCTCGGCCGGCGTTGTGAACCCTGCCGCGAGGATCCGCGGAAGGTTGTTGTAGACCACCGTCGCTTCGCGCCTGCCGTGCAGCGCCGCCGGCAGATCGTCGTCGGGTTGCTTTGCCGCTAGCCGTTTCACGAGCGCCTCGGCCTTCTTCAGAAACTCCTCGTACGAGGCGGCGTCGGCTCGGCTCTGTTGGATCAGGTCGTCGAGCAACGTCGACATCTGCTCGTAGAACCGCGGGTCCGTAAGTTGCTCCCGGATGATGGTCTTCCGAACGTTGTGGATGATGCCCTCGGCGATCGCGTTCTTCGAGAGCTTTCCGCTCTCGTTCAGCTTCTTGGCGATCGCGTCGTGGATGCCCGTCTCGATGATCAGCTCGGTCAGCGACATCTCGCCCAGCTCGCCAAGATCCGTCGCCGGATCGGCCTGGAGGTAGGTGTTGAGGAGGTGGCGCATGTCCGCCTCGTAAGGCTTGATGTCGAGCTCCTCGCCCGAGTGCTTCTTGATGGCAGAGCGAATCTCGCCGTAGAACTCGACGTCCTTCTGCAGCGTGACGGCTTCAGCGTCGGAGTAGCCGGCCTGCGTGAGGTCCTGCGCGATGGCGGCGAAGGCCCGCACGAAGACCGCCACAGCCTTGTAGAACGACACCCGCAGCGGCTCGGTCTCGTTCAGTGCGTTCGGGTTGGCGGCGTGGCCGCAGAAATAGTGCAGGAACTGCTCCACCTCCCGCGGCAAGGCGACCGGCTCGCACAGGTAGCAGAGCGCCTCGCGGGCCTCGTCGAGTGCTTTCTTGCCCTCGGCCAGCCAGTCCTTGAGGTGGACGTTGTTCTCGGCGTCGCCGCCGTCGTCGATGTCCAGCTCGTCCGAGCTGTAGACCGCAATCGCTTCCTGCACCTCGCCGAACAGCTCCTTGAAGTCGACGATGTGGCCGTAGTCCTTGTCATCGCCGTCGAGCCGGTTGGTGCGGCAGATGGCCTGGAACAGGTCGTGGTCGTGCCGTTCGTCGTCGAGGTAGATGTACGTGCAGCTCGGTGCATCGAAGCCGGTCAGCAACTTGCTGACGACGATCAGGAGCTTCAGGTTCGCCGGCTCCTCGATGAACCGGCGCTTCATCTCTGTTTCGTACTTCTCGGTGGTCGCAAATCCCTTGAGGACGTGCTGGGTGTAGGTATCGAACTTGTAGCGCTCGTCACTGTTCGGTGGCTCGCGGGAGATCGCGTTGTGGTTCGGCTCGTAGGAGGTGACGATCCCGCAGTACGGGCCGAAACTCGTGTTCTGCAGCAGCCTGTAGTAGTGGCAGGCGTCGTAGATCGAGGCGGCGACGAGGATCGCCGTACCGCGGTCGTTGTTGAGCCGCGGCTTGAGGCTGAAGTCCTCGATGATGTCGGCGATGATGCGCTGCTTGCGCTCGCCGGCGCTCATCAGTTCCTCCATGTTCGCCCAGCGCTTGCGCAGGATCGCCTTCTGGAAGTTGTTCAGACCCTTGGTCTTCTGCTCGAACCACTGGTCGATGGCGGCCCGGGTTGTGAGCCGTTGCGGCACGTCGCGCGCCTCGTACTTGAGGTCAAGGATCACGCCGTCGGCCACGCCCTCGTGGAACTTGTAGGTGTGGATGTAGGTGCCGAAGACGTCGCGGGTCATCCGCTTGTCTCTGCGCAGGAGCGGCGTGCCGGTGAAGCCGATGAAGATCGCGCCCTCGAGCCAGCGCTTCATCTGCCGGTTCATGTCGCCGCCCTGAGTGCGGTGGCACTCGTCCACGAACACGTAGAAGCGGCCGTTCACGGGCGGGAGCGGGCCATTCAGGTCGGCCGGGTCGAACTTGTGGACGAGGGCGCACAAGAGGCGCGGCGTGGCCACGCCCAACTTCTGCACGAACTCCGCCCGCGAGGTGATGCGCGGCGACGGCGAATCGGGGCCGATGACCCCGGCGTTCTTCATCACCCCTTCGATCTGCTTGTCCAGCTCGTCGCGGTCGGTTACGACGAGGATGCGGGCGTCGGGGTCGTGCTCCAGCAGCCACTTGGCGATCAACACCATCAGGATGCTCTTGCCGCTGCCCTGGGTGTGCCAGATGACGCCGCCCTCGCGCTTGGCGATGCGTTCCTGCGCGGCCTTGACGCCGAAGAACTGGTGCGGCCGCGGCACCTTCTTCTGCCCGGCGTCGAAGAGGATGAAGTTGCGGATGAGATCCAGCAGCCGCGCCCGCTCGCACAGCTGCGCGAGCGGCCGGTCGAGCAGCGCGCCGGCGGCGGGTGCGGCGGCGGGGCTTGCGGCTTGCGGCGCATCGTCCCTCCACGCCACGAAGAACTGCTCCGGCGTGCCGGTGGTGCCGTAGCGCAGCCCCTGCGAGTCGCTGCCCGCCAGCACGAGCTGCACGGTGCTGAAGAAGCCCTTGTTGAAGATCTCTTCCTGGTTGGTGATGAGCTGGCGCACGCCGTCGGCCAGCTCGACCGAGCTGCGCTTGAGCTCGATCACCGCGATGGCGAGGCCGTTGAGATAGAGCACGATGTCCGGCCGGCGCTGGTAGCCGCCCGTGAGCGTCACCTCCTCGGCCAGTGCGAAGTCGTTCTTCTCCGGGCGCTCCCAGTCGATCAGGTGCACCGTCTCGTGCGCCTGCCCCGCGGCGATCTGCACCGGCACGCCGTAGCGCAGAAGCTGGTAGGTGCGCAGATTGGCCTGGTAGAGGGTGATGCCCGTCGAGTCGGCGGCGGTCTCGAGCTTCTGCAGCGCGGCGGAGATGTGCGCGGCCGAGTAGCCGCGGGCCGTCAGATTGTCGCGCACCAGCACCGTCTCGATGCCGCGATTGTTCTCCCGCTT
>JBGARM010000266.1:0-4708 GCA_044230215.1 Thermoanaerobaculia bacterium
GGATCGCGCGGTGGTGGAGTCGTCCTCGCCGCGCGAGGTGCCGCCCCCCGCGGACGAGGTGAGCGTCGCCAGCGACGGGCCGACGCTTCATTTTCGCAGGTATTATTTCCGGGAGCTCCGCGCGAGCTCGACGGCGATCGTGCCGGGGAGCGAGCGCCAGAGGCCGAGTCCCAGGCGCGTCTCCCCGGTGAGGGTCAGCGGCATGTCCGGGATGTGCGAGGCGACGTCGAGCAGCCAATGACTCACCACCACGGCGACCACCAGCCCGGCGTCGAGGCGCCGCCCGCGGCGCAGGAGGACGGCCAGCGCCGCCAGCAGGACCCCCCAGGCGAACAGGGCGACGAGACTGTGCGACCAGGGATAAGAGACGAAGCGGAGCGGATTCACCGCCGTGGTGCCGGGCACGATCTCGAGCTTCTCGACTCCGGCGAGGACCAGGTTCGGCCACAGGAGGTCGGCAAACTGCGCCGCAGCGAAGAGCAGGCCAAGGGAGAGCGCCGGCGCCGCCCGCTTCGCACCGAGCCCGACGGCGAAGTGTCCGAGGAACATTCGGCGGACTCTAACCGCCTCGCGCTTGCGACGGAAGGGCCGGCGTCCTAATCTGTCGCCATGGAGCGCGAGCCGTTTGAGAGCCGCGAGGTCGAGACGAGCGCGGGAAAATCCATCGTGGCGCGCATCTTCCGCCCCGCCCGCGACCGCGGCGAGATGCGCGGCGCGGTGCTCGTCGTTCCGGCCATGGGTGTCGCGCAGGCGTTCTACGCACCGCTCGCCAAGTGGCTCGCCGGCGAGGGCTTCGTGGCGCTCACTTTCGACTACCGGGGCATGGGGCTGTCGCGACCGCCGGAGCACCAGCGCTCGCTGCGCGGTCTCGAAGTCGGCCTCCTCGACTGGGCCCGCGAGGACTGCGCCGCCATGGTCGAGCTCGCCCGCGGCGAGACGCCGGGCAGACCGCTCTTCTGGCTCGGCCACAGCCTGGGTGGGCAGATCCTGCCCTTCGTGCCGAACCGCGACGCGATTTCGCGGATGATCACCGTCGCCAGCGGCAGCGGCTACTGGCGGGAGAATTCGCCGCGCCTGCGCCGCTTCGCGGGGCTCCTCTGGTACGGCATCGTGCCGGCCTCGATGGCGCTCTTCGGCTATTTCCCCGGCAAGCGGCTCCGGATGGTGGGCGATCTGCCACACGGTGTCATGGCGCAGTGGCGACGCTGGTGTCTGGATCCAGAGTATGCGGTCGGCGTCGAAGGCGAGCTCGCCCGGCGGCTCTACGAAGGGGTTTCGACACCGATCGTGGCGTTTTCGTTCGCCGACGACGACTTCATGTCCGCACGCAACACGGAATCGCTACACGCCTTCTACGCCGGCGCGCCGCGCACCATGAAGCGCTTCGCTCCGACCGATCTCGGCGTTCGCCGGATCGGCCATTTCGGCTTCTTCCGTCCCGAGCTCTCGGAGTGCCTCTGGCGCCCCCACCTGCTGCCGGAGCTCACGGCCGGATGAGAGCCTGGATGGCGGTCGTCGCGATGCTCTTTGCGGTCGCTCCCGCCACTGCCGGTTTCCGCATCGAAGGCGGCAAGGAAGACAGCTTTCCGGCGGCTGCCGGCGTCATCGCCGTGCTCCCGGCAACCTGCCCCGCGACCTTCGACTGCGCCTGGCTCGACCGGCAGATCGAAGGCGAGCTGCTACGCTTCAAGGAGGGCCACTTCCGCAGCGCTCAGCAGGCGCAGGCAGCGTTGCAAGCACTCGGCAAGCAGGTCTACAGCGCCGAGGACAGGCAGACCCTGGCGGAACGGCTGGACGCACAAACCGTGCTTGAGATTCACTTGCGCGAGCTGGTCGAGATCAAGGAGGGTCGAAGTTCGGACCCCGACGACACGATGGTGGGTGGGCGCGACGGCAACCACACGGTCCGGGGTCGCCTGGAGATCCGCGCCTACGCCGCCGCCAGCGGCCAGCAGCTTGCCGATGGCACCGCTTTCGGTGACGCCGATACCGGAAGCGCGAAGCGCCTGGTCGGACCGATGCTCCGCCAGTTGCTCGACCGGATGTTCCCGCGGCGCGGGCGCTGACCGCCCGTCGGCCTCAGGCGAGGTTGTGGAAGACCCTCTGCACGTCGTCGTCCTGTTCGAGGACGTCGACGAGCTTCAAGACTTCGTTCGCCTCTTTTTCGCTCAACTCGACCGTGGTGAGCGGGATGTACTCCGACTCGGCCGAGATCGGCGTGATCTTGCGGTCTTCGAGCGCCTTCTGCAGCAGGCCGAAATCGTTGAAGGCGCAGCGGATGACGATCTGCGGCTCACCCTTGTCCGAGACCGATTCGCCCATCTCCTCGAGGCCGTGATCGATCAGCTCGAGCTCGAGCGCCTCCTGATCGATCTTCTCGGGGTGGAGGCGGAAAACCCCCACGCGCTTGAACTGGAAGGCGACGCTGCCGGTATTGCCGAGGTTGCCGCCGCCCTTGTTGAAAGCAGTCCGGAGATTGGGCACCGTGCGCGAGGGGTTGTCGGTCGCGGTTTCGATCAGCACGGCGACGCCGTGCGGAGCGTAGCCCTCGTAGAGGACCTCCGCGTAGTCGACGGCGCCCTGGCCGGAGGCCTTCTTGATCGCCGACTCGACCTTGTCCTTCGGCATGTTGACGGCGCGGGCGTTCTGCAGCACCCGCCGCAGCAGGGGGTTGTACTCGAGGTTCGGCCCCCCGGCCTTGACGGCAATGGCGATCTCCTTGCCAATGCGCGCGAAGGCCTTGGCCATCTTGTCCCAGCGGGCGAACATCACATGCTTGCGAGTCTCGAATATGCGTCCCATGGTCTCTCGCGAAAGGTCGAAGGGTGACGTGGATGAGGTTCGTCGTGTCGGTCGCAGTCAGCCGCGAACCGGCGCCGGACGGAGTAGCGCAGAGGCTACAGGAACAGCAAC
This sequence comes from Thermoanaerobaculia bacterium, assembly GCA_044230215.1. Lineage (GTDB taxonomy): Bacteria > Acidobacteriota > Thermoanaerobaculia > Multivoradales > JAGPDF01 > JAGPDF01. Next base: position 2,914 of record JBGARM010000266.1, read on the forward strand.
TCTAGCCCGACCGGCGCCCGCCGGTAAAGCCGGGCCGGGCTGTCCCCCTTTTCCGAGTCTTCACGTTCTTAGTCTAGAAGCCAGAAACTGCAGGCCGAAGCTCGGCAAGGGGACGACGTCGGAGGGGTGCTCCGGCGCGCCCGCCTGGACCCGGGAACGGCCGGTTCGCATCGAGGAGAACAACAGATGGGCACTCTCGGAATGATCCTGTCGGTCGTGGGCGGCATCGGCGCGTTGATCTTCGCCATCCAGATTCTGATCCTGGCATTCAAGACCAGTCTCGGCTGGGGCCTCGCGAGCCTGCTCCTTCCCTTCGCGATCTTCGTCTACATCGCCAAGAACTGGCCGGCCTGCAAGACCCCTTTCCTGCGTTGGCTGGTCTGCGCCGTCGTCGCCGCCCTCGGCAGCGCCCTGAGCATGTACGGCGCCTTCTCGGGCGCGATGGCGCAATAGAGGCCAGCGCCGCAGGCTTCGGCGGAGAGTGCCAGCGGGCTCGGCTAGCCGCCGAAACCGTTGACCGTGCGGCTCTGCTCGCGGAGGAAGTTCAGCAGGTAGTCGGGGCCGAGCGCCGCGGGTCCGGGCGCTCCGCTCGCTTTCCAGCCGCCGAAGGGGTTGATGCCCGGCCAGGCGCCGGTCGTGGCGCCGCTCCGGCGGTTGACGTAGACCACTCCCGCCTCGATTCGCTCGAGGAAGTACTCCTTCTCTTTCTCGTCCGTCGTGAACAGGCCGGCGGTGAGACCGTAGGGCACGGCGTTGGCGCGTGCTATCCCCTCCGCCAGATCCTCCACTTCCTGAAAGAGGAGAATCGGCAGGAACATCTCTTCGGCGAAGTACGGATGCTCGGCGTCCGGCAGGTGGGCGATTGTCGGGGTGACGTAGAAGCCGTGGGCGAGCGGCCCCTGGTCGAGCACGGTGCCGCCGCAGGCGAGCTCGCCGCCGCAGGCGGCGATGCCTTCGACGTAGCGGCGGAAGCTCGCCACGGCGCTCTGGCGGATGACCGGGCCGACCGCCGGGTCGCCGCTCGCCGGGTCGCCCACGGCCATCGCGCGCGCCCGCGCCAGGAGCCGCTCGAGGAACGGGCGGGCCACGGCGCGCTCGACGTAGACCCGCGAACAGGCGCTGCACTTCTGCCCGCCGAAGCCGAAGGCGGAACGCGCGACCCCTTCCGCCGCCGCGTCGAGGTCGGCGGTGGCGGTCACCACACAGGCGTTCTTCCCCCCCATCTCGACGACCACCGGGCGCGGCCCTGCCGCCCCGTCGCGCGCCGCGCGCACGATCTGCATGCCGATCTCGGACGAGCCGGTGAAGGCGACGCCGGCGATGCGCTCATCGGCGAGCAGCGCCGCGCCGATCGTCGCCCCGGGCCCGTGCACGAGCTGTAACGCGTCGCGCGGAACTCCCGCCGCCCAGAAGGCCTGACACAGGAGCTCGCCGGTGATCGGGGCGTCGAGCGCCGGCTTGAAGACGACGCTGTTGCCGCCGAGAAGGGCGCCGGCGATCATGCCGGCGGCGAGCGCCGCCGGGAAGTTGAACGGCGAGATGACGGCCCAGACGCCATAGGGCAGGAGCACGCTCTCGGTCGCCTCCGCCGGGCTCATGCGGGCGAGCGGCCGGCGATAGCCGCGATTCGCCTCCAGGCGTTCGGCGTAGTAGCGCAACAGGTCGGCCGACTCCTCCACCTCGGCCATCGCCTCGAGGCGGGTTTTGCCGACCTCGTAGACCATCCAGGCGGCGAGCTCGAGATTGCGCGCCGCGATGCGCTCGGCCGCTTCACGCACGATCTCGACGCGGCGCT
>JBGARM010000267.1:0-4700 GCA_044230215.1 Thermoanaerobaculia bacterium
CGATTCTCGCGGTTTCGCAGTTTGGCGGCGGGGAAGTGAAAGGGCTCGCCTCCCCACCCACGCTGAAGAATGCACCCCTCCAACTGTGGGAGGAGGGGGAGCGATCGGGCGGGAATGTGACCCGGGCGACCGGGCTCAGGTGCGACAACCAGGCTCAGCGGGGGTCGGAGGGCTCAACGCACGAGTTACCGCCTGCGGTCTGCAGCCCATGAGCCCGGGTCACATTCCCGCCCGATCGCTACCCCGACCTCAACAACGCCGGAGCTGTCGACGTACGATCCACCCATGAAGGAGCGAACGAACGAGGAGCTGCGAGCTACCTACACCCAGGCGATCTACCGTGCCGACCTCGAACCCGAGCCGGTCTACCTCCGCGTCGGCGAGGCGACTCCGGCGCTCGACCGTTGGCTCGCCGCGCGCGGCGCCCGCTGTTTCGCCTTCGTCAGCGCCGCGAACCCGGGCTCGGTGCCGCTCTCCGACAGGGAGAACCTGCTGCGGAGCGAGCGGCTGGTCGCGCGTCTCAGCGAAGACTGTCGGGTATTCGAACGAGGTGAGAGCTACGAGGCGGCAAGCGGCGGCTGGCGCGAGGCGAGTCTGCTGATCTGCGGCATCGAGCGCCAGGCGGCGATCGCCCTGGCGCGCGACTTCGGTCAGGTGGCGCTGCTCGTGGGAGAGGCCGGCGCCGCGGTAGAACTGGTGTTCACCGCCGCGGCGACGAAAGCAGGCTAGCCGCCGATCTTCTTCTGCGCCTCTTTGTAGCGCGGCGAGGTCGTCGGCACCATGGCGTAGGTGCTCTTCGCCTTGGCCGCGTCCTTCAACCGCCGGTCGTAGATCTCCGCCGCCTGGAACCAGGCGTCGAAACGCGTCTTCGGGAAGTGCAGCCCGAGCTCTTCGTAGGCCTTCGCCGCGAGGTCCCAGCGCTTCAGGTCCTCGTACATCTGGCCGAGCTCCCACCACGCCTTCTCGGCGGCCGGCTCGGCCGGAAAGCGGCCGGTGAGATCGCGATAGGTCGCGAGCGCCGCCGGCACCGTCGCGCCGAGCGCGGCGTCGCGCACCGTGGCCCGCTGCTCGCGCTCGATGTCGGCCTTGGCGGAGAGCGCGCGCGCCGACCAGGGCGACGTCGGGTAGTTGGCCGCGCAGTCGGCGTAGAGCTTCTTCGCCTCCTCGGTGGTCTTCTTGCTGTCCGCCGCCTGCACCTGCTTGGCCTGCTGGAACGCCGCCTCCGCCGCCCGCGGATCGCTCTTGAAGCGGCTCTGGATCTCGACGTAGGTGCCGAGCGCCTCCTTGCCGCGCTGCAGGCTGACCTGGGACTTGGCGATCAGATAGTAGCCGTCGATCGCCACCGGACTCGCCGGATATTTGGCGACCAGAGCCTGGGCTTCGGCGAGCGCCTGATCGAAGAGCTTGGCGTCGAACTTGCCGCGCGCCACTTCGAGGTCGGCGACGGCCGGATCGACGCCCGGCTTGGCCGGCTTCGGCTTGGTCTCCGTCGGTGCGGGGGGCGGCGCCTCCGGCTTCGCCGGTGCGACCGCGACCTCCTTCTTCGGCTTCGTCGCCGGTTCGTCGGCGGGCTTCTCGGCGACCGGCGTCGCGATGGGCGCCGTCGTCGGGGGCGGCGCACTCTCGACTGGCGTCGGCGCCGGGACCGCCGCGTCGACGCTCGGCGCCTTGTCGGCCGGAGTCGCCGGCGCGGCCGGCGCCGCGCTCGGGGCGGGCGCCTCCGCCGCCGGGTTGAGCAGCATCCAGGCGCCCGCGCCGACCAGCGCCAGCGCCAGCAGACCGAACAGCATCAGCACTCCCCGGTTGCGCTGGAAGCTCGTCGAGCCCTTCTTGAACAGCATTGAGGTGCCGCGCTTCAGGCCCTTCAGCTCGTCGAGCAGCTGGAAGCGCAGCAGCTCCTCGAGCTTGTCGATGTCCTCGAGCAGTTGCCCGACCGTGGCATAGCGCTTGTCCGGCTCGGTGGCGAGGCACTTCAGCACCACCGGGTCGATCTCCGACGGCAGGTCCTTGTTGAGCTCCGAGGGCAGGCTGAACTTGCCCAGCGGCATGCGCCCGGTCAGCGCCTCGTAGAAGACGACGCCGAGGGAGTAGATGTCGGCGCGGTGATCGACCGCGGTGGCGTCGACCGCCTGCTCCGGCGCCAGGTAGTGCAGCGACCCGAGGGTCATCTCGCGGGTGGTGAGCGTCCCCAGGGTGCGCGCCACCGACTCCACCCGGCTGATGCCGAAGTCGGCGAGCTTGACGACCGAGAGGGTCGGCGAAACCAGGATGTTGCGCGGATTGAGGTCGCGATGGACGACGCCGGCGCGGTGCGCGGCGCCTAAGCCCCGCCCGATCTGCTTGATGACCTGCACGACCTCCTGCAGCGACAGCCGGCGCTGGCGCAGCACGACGTCGAGCGAAGTGCCTTCGACGTACTCCATGGCGAAGTAGAGGATGCCCTGGTCCTCGCCCTTGTCGATGATCTGCACGATGTTCGGGTGCGAGAGCATCGCCACGGTCTGCGCTTCGCGATGGAACCGCGCCACCGCGTCGGGGTCCCTGGCGAAGTCGCCCGGCAGCACCTTGATCGCCACGATGCGGTTGAGCGACGGCTGCATCGCCTTGTAGACCGCTCCCATGCCGCCCTTGCCGAGTGGCCCGAGGATCTCGTACGGCCCGATCTGCTTGGGAACGTCAGTCGCGGCCATCGGCCTCGAACACCAGCACGGTGTCTCCGATGAAGATGCGGTCCATGTGCTGCAGCACGGCGCGGGTCACCGGCGAGCCGTTCACTTTCGTGCCGTTGCTGGTCTCGAGATCGGTCAACACGAAGCCCTCCGGCTGCAGTTCGATCGCGATGTGCTCCTTGCTCGCCTGGGTGTCGGTGAGCGGGAGATCGCAGGTGCGGGTCCGGCCGATCAGCACGCGCGCGGCGCCGATCGCGAGCTCCTGGCCGGCCTCCTGGCCGACCGCCACGAAGAGCCGCGCGGCGACCGGCCGCGCGCCCGTCGCCTTGCGCGGGCGCGGCGCCATTTCGATGGTCCGCATCGGAAACGGAATAGTGATGCCACGCCGGCCGAACTCCTCCCAGACACGGCTGCGGATGTCGCTGCCGATGCGCGGACGCTGGGCGATGTCCTCGATCCAGACGCGCAGCTCGTAATTGATCGAGCTGTCGGCGAAGGCGAGCACGTAGACGTCCGGCGTCGGCTTCTCGAGCACGCCGGGAACGCCGGCGGCGGCGGCGAGCAGCGCCTGCCGCACGCGGTAGGGCGGCGCCTTGTACTCCGCCCCGACGACGATCTTCTCGAGGTGCATCGGATGCGGGTAGTAGTAGTTGAGGATCCGGTCCTCGGCCATCTTGGAGTTCGGGATGAGCAGGTTGTCGCTCTCGCGGGTGCGCAGGTGCGTCGTTCGCCAGGAGATCGAAACCACCCGGCCCTCGACGTCGCCGAGCTTGATCCAGTCGTTGATCCGGTAGGGTTTCTCGAGCCCGATGACGATGCCGGCGAAGATGTTGCCGAGGATCGGCTGCAGGGCGAGACCGATGACCAGCGAGGTGATCGCCGAGCCGGTGACCAGGGCGCCAAGGTTGGCGCCGGGAAAACTGATCTTGAAGGTGATGAGCGCGGCGATGAAGTAGGCCGCGCCGACCGTCACCATCGGCAGGAGGTTCGGCAGGCGGACGCCGCGGTTCGGCAGGTGGAGGTCGAAATAGATCAGCCCGGCGAGCCGGATGACGGTGATCGCGCCGAGGAAGAGCAGCAGCCACGACAGCACCTGGTCGAAGCTCTCGTACTTGCCCGGAGTGAAGAGGGTGAAAACCCGGAGGCCGGCGGCGACCGCCGCCACGATCAGCACGAACGACAGCTGCCGGACGATGAGCAGGCGGCGCAGCGCCACGACGATGCTGATGAGGATCGCCGAAAGCGCGACGCTGGAGAGGATGGTGAGAGCTAGGCGCATGGGCTCATGAACTAGTACGAGAAGCGCATGAAAGGGAGGCCAAGATAACACAGGGGCCGCGAGGAGAGTCCCCCCCAACCCCCATGGCTGCAGCTGTTTCCGGAGCTCGAGGCGATCCGCCGCGAGCTCCGTTCGAAGGTCGCCGTCAGGTGCGGGGAATGAGCGCGCCGAGCACCGCGCCGCGCACCACGCCGCCGATGACGCCGATGCCGCCCCAGCACCAGCCGAGGTAATACGGGAAGCCGCCGATGACCAGCGGGTTGTAGAAGCCGAAGAAGAAATGGGCGATGCCGAAAAAGAGACCGAAGGTCGCGCCCCCCATCCAGCCCGCCGCCCAGGCGGAGCGGGTGCGTGCGAACAGGATCGCGACGCCGAAGCTCACCGCGATCGACACGGCGAAGAACTTCATCGGGTTGGCCTCGGTCTGGCTGAACGCCTCGGAGTACTTCTTGTAGGTGTCCGCCAGGAGAATGCCGTGCATCACGAAATCGACGAGATTGGTGACGATGCCGGCCACGACTCCGCCCAGGACGATGCGAGTCCAGTTCATGACGCCCCCCTCGGTCAGCCGCGACTCGCCGTCGCGGCAGGTTTGGAAAACTGGCGCGGAGCCTAACCCAAGTGCACTTCCCTACGCAGCACCGCCTTCAGAACATTGGTGGCGATCGATGGTCCTGCTCGGGGTCCTGTCCGGCCCGCTTCCCATAGGTGCTCGCGCTGAGGAAGCGCGCTCCGCGCCTATGGGCGCCCTC
>JBGARM010000268.1:0-4693 GCA_044230215.1 Thermoanaerobaculia bacterium
CGCCGCGAGCCGCGAGGAGTTCGTCGCGAAGTTCGCCGAGCATGCCCGCAAGGTACCCGCCGGACGGTGGATCACCAACGTCACCTGGGACCACGAGCGCTGGCCGGGGGCGCCGCTGCCGACCCGGGAGTGGATCGATGCCGCGGCAGGGGATCACCCGGTCTTCATCGCCCGGCTGGACGGCCACATGGCGCTCGCCAACTCGAAGGCCCTGGCCGCCGCCGGCATCACGCGCGCGACGAAGGATCCCGACGGCGGCGCGATCGTGCGCGACCCCGCGACCGGCGAACCCACCGGTATCCTCAAGGAGGACCCGGCGATGGACCTCGTCTTCAAGGTCGTGCCGCCGCCATCTCCCGCCGAGCTCGCCGACGAGCTCGCAGCGGCGCTCGCGGAGGCGGCACGCGTGGGCGTCACCTCGGTGGTCGACTTCGGCAACTGGCCGGAGTGGCCGCTGCTCGCGGAGTGGCCGGTCTACAGCCAGGCGCGCGCCGAAGGCAAGCTCACCGTGCGGGTGTCGTTTCGCACCCCGATCTCGCACTGGGAGGCGCAGCGGGACCTCGTGGCCGAGACCGGCAAGGGCGACGAATGGCTGTCGCTGGGCGGTTTCAAGGGCTACGCCGACGGGTCGCTCGGCTCCTCCACCGCCGCCTTCTTCGAGCCCTACAGCGACGCCCCGGAAACTTCGGGCCTGTTTGCCGGCGACATGTTCCCCGAGGGCGCGATGGAGCGCCGCGTCGCCGCCGCCGACGCCGCCGGCTTCCAGACCTCGATCCACGCCATCGGCGAACGCGCCAACGCCGCCATCCTCGACCTCTACGAGCGCGTGGCGAAGGCGAACGGACCGCGCGACCGCCGCCTGCGCATCGAGCACGCCCAGCACCTGCGGCAGGCCGACGTCGCGCGCTTCGCCCGCCTCGGGGTAGTGGCGTCGATGCAGCCGGTGCACGAGGCCGACGACGGCCGCTGGGCCGAGAAGCGCCTGGGCGCGGAGCGCTCGCGCGACGCCTACGTCCTGCGCTCGCTGCTCGACGCCGGCGCCCACTTGGCCTTCGGCACCGACTGGCCGATCGCGCCGCTCGATCCGATGCAAGGCATCGCCGCGGCGGTCACCCGCCGGACGCTCGACGGCAAGAACCCGGGCGGTTGGCACCCGGAGCAGAAGATCTCGGTCGCCGAGGCGCTCGCCGCGTACACATCGGGCTCCGCCTATGCCGCCTTCGCCGAGAACGACCGGGGGACGCTCGCGCCCGGAAAGCTCGCCGATTTCGTCCTGATGTCGGACGATCCGCTGGGCGTCGCTGCCGAGAAGCTCGAGACCGTCCACGCGGTGCTGACGGTGGTCGGCGGCCGGGTGGTCTTCGACCTCGCGGCGCCGCGTTGAAGCCGCTAAGCTAGCGTCCCACGAGAACCTGGAGGAGTTGGCATGTTCCTGAAGATTCCCTCGCTCATCCTGAAGCAGCTCTACACCTTCGGCAGCCTCGCCAACACCCCCGAAGGCGTGCGGCTGACGCTCAAGAACCGGCTGAGCGACGCCACCGTGACGGGCATCCTGAGCATCTCGATCGACGGCGTGGAGGCCCCCCACTCTGGCATCGAGATCGACCTCGGCGAGGGCGAGCGGCTGCGGGCGGCGGCGATCTCCAAGTCCGCCGCGCTCGACTTCCCGCTCAAGAAGTCGGTCGTCGTGCACCTGGTCGGCTTCGGCCCCCTGGCCAACGGCAACCACGAGATCGTCGTCAAGTTCGAGGCCACGCCGTTCGGCGCACTCGACCTCAAGGTCACCGACGCCATCGCCGAAGCGACCCCCAAACGCGTCCAGATCCCCTACGACAAGGAAGACGACCACAACCAGCGCATGGCCGAGACGCGCCAGGGATTCGTCCTCGACTACAGCGGCAAGAAGCTCGAGCACGTCAACCGCTATTCCTTCGACCCGGCGGTGACCCGCGGCAACATCGAGAACTTCGTCGGCGTGGCGCAGATCCCGATCGGCCTCGCCGGCCCGCTGCGGGTCAACGGCGAGCATGCGCAGGGCGAGTTCCTCATTCCGCTCGCCACCACCGAAGGGACGCTGGTCGCCTCCTACAGCCGCGGCATGAAGGTGCTCAACCAGGCCGGCGGCGTCACCGCCACGGTGGTGCAGGATGCCATGCAGCGCGCCCCGGTCTTCGTCTTCGACAACGCCCGCGACGCGCGCGACTTCGCGCAGTGGATCGACCACAACCTGATCGCCATCCGCGAGCACGCCGAGTCGACCTCCTCGGTCGCCAAGCTCCTCAACATCGAGAGCTTCCTGGCGGCGAAGTTCACCTACCTGCGCTTCAACTACTCCACCGGCGACGCCGCCGGCCAGAACATGGTCGGCCGCGCCACCTTCGCCGCCTGCTCGTGGATCCTCGAGCAGCCGTTCCTCAAGGAGCGTTGCCGCAAGTTCTACCTCGAGTCGAACCTCGCCACCGACAAGAAGGCGTCGCACGTCAACGTCATGCGGACGCGCGGCAAGCGCGTCACGGCCGAGGCGACGATTCCGCGCGAGGTGCTGATCCAGAACATGCGGGTGGAACCCGAGCAGCTGCACTACCACTCGCAGGTCGCCAACGTCGGCGCCTTCCTCTCCGGCGCCAACAACAACGGCGCGCACTCGCCGAACGGCATCACGGCGATGTTCATCGCCACCGGCCAGGACGTCGCCAACGTCTCCGAGTCGTCGGCCGGCATCGCCTACACCGAGATCACCCCCGACGGCTCGCTCTACATCTCGATCACGATTCCGTCGCTGATCGTCGCCACCCACGGCGGCGGCACGGGGCTGCCGACGCAGCGCGAGTGTCTCGAGATCCTCGGCTGCACCGGCCGCGGCAAGGTAAGGAAGCTCGCCGAGATCGTCGCCGGCGTGGTGCTCGCCGGCGAGATCTCGCTCGCCTCGGCGATCTCTTCGCTCGACTGGGTCTCGAGCCACGAAAAATACGGGCGCAATCGTTAGGATGGCCGCCGGTTCGGCCGACGACCGGGTCGGCGATTTTCCGCTGCTGGTCGAGACCCCGCCGCCGGGTCTCGTCGGGCGGTATTTCGGCACCCAGAAGCACGTCCTCGGCCTGATCTTCGGCGGCTTGACCGCCTGGGTGCGCAGCCGCAACGCGCCCTTTCCCCGCGGCTACGGCATCGCCCGCTTCGCCGCCTTCTGCACCCGGCCGTTTCTCGACAAGGAGCTCCTGGCGCTGCCGTTTCCGGTGCAGCTGCGCAAACGCCTCGAGATTCTCGGACCGACCTACATCAAGCTCGGGCAGGTCCTGTCGCTGCGCGAGGACATCCTGCCGGCCCAGATCACCGACGAGCTCAAGAACCTCCTCGACCGCCTGCCCGCGGTGCCGCTCGACCGCCTGAAGGAGATCATCGAGAAGGACCTGAAGCGGCCGGTGGTGGCGATGTTCTCCTGGATCGATCCCAACCCGCTGGGCTCGGCGTCGATCGGCCAGGTGCACAAGGCGAAGCTCCTCGACGGCCGGGTGGTGATCGTCAAGGTGGTGAAGCCCGGAAACCGCGAGCTCCTGAAGCGCGACACCATCCTGCTCAACCTCCTCGGGCGCTTCCTGCAGAGCTTCCTCGAACGCCTGCAGCCGCGCAAGGTCTTCAAGGAGTTCTCCGAGTACACGCTGCGCGAGCTCGATCTCACCCGCGAAGCCGACAACGCCGAGACCTTCGCCGCCAACTTCCGCGACATGCCGGACGTCGTCTTTCCGAAGATCTTCCGCGAGTTCTCCGGCCGCGACGTCCTGTGCATGGAGTTCCTCGACGGCTACAAGCCGACGGCGGCGGCGACGCAGGAGTTGAGCCCCGAGCAGCGTGCCCACCTCCTCGACCTCGGCGCGGCGTCGATTATCCGCATGCTCTACCGCGACGGCTTCTTCCACGCTGATCTGCATCCCGGGAACCTGATGATCCTGCCGGGCCCGAAGGTCGGCTTCATCGACCTCGGCATGGTCGGACGCTTCACCGAAGAGCTCAAGCGCTCGCTGATGTACTACTACTACTGCCTGGTGATGGGCGACTCGGAGAACGCGGCGCGCTATCTCTCGATGGTGGCGCAGCCCGGCCGGCGCGGCGACGTGGTCGGTTTCCGCAAGGAGGTCGAGGAGATCTGCCGCCGCTGGGCGAAGACCTCGAACTTCAAGGAGTACCCGCTCGCCCACTTGATCCTGCGCTCGGTGGCGCAGGGGGCGCGCTACGACATGTACTTCCCGGTCGAGACGGTGCTGATGGTCAAGGCGCTGGTGACCTTCGAGGGCGTCGGCCAGATCCTGAATCCAGGCTTCGACGTCAAGGAGGTCTCGCAGAAGCACGTCAACGCGATCTTCCTCGACCAGTTCTCGCCGTTCCGCCTGGCGAAGGAAGGCCTGCGCGGCGCCCCGGAGCTCATCGAGGCGCTGTCCAAGGCGCCGATGCTGATCACCGAAGGCCTGCGCCTCCTCGAGTCGGCGCAGCACCAGCCGCGCGAGAACCCCTTCGCCGGCCTGAAGACCACGCTCCTCGCCGGCGCCTGCATCATCGCCGCCGCGATCCTCATCTCCTTCGGCAGACCCTGGTACTACTTCGTCCCGCTCCTGACCCTCGGCTTGACCCTCGCCCTCTGGCGCCGGCGCTAGCCGCCGCCGGCTAGCGGCGGGCTGCGGCCTTGCTCAGCGCTTCGAAC
>JBGARM010000269.1:0-4691 GCA_044230215.1 Thermoanaerobaculia bacterium
CGGCCTTCGACGCCTCGGCCTGGGCTGCGACGGCCTTCGACGCCTCGGCCTGGGCTGCGACGGCCTTCGACGCCTCGGCCTGGGCGAGCGCGGCGCGCGCCGCCTTCACGGCCTCCGGCCAGTCCCCGCTCGCGGCGGCGCGTCGCAGGGAGCGCGTGAGCTCGTCGGGCGAGAGGGTGCCGCCCTCCCCCGCCAACGACGAAGACGCCGCGAGCAGCGCGAAGGCGAGTCCCCCCATCACCCTCCGCGCAAGCGCCCCCACCGGCAAGCGTCGCTGCGGAGGAAGGAGCGCGCGCGCGGGCATCTCCCTCCATCTACGCAGCCGGCGCGGCGAGGGTTTTCTCCGCCGGGCGTCTCCAGTAGGCTCACCGCCAGCTTCGGCAACGACGTTCGGCCCGATGCCGCGCTGGCAGCGCAGGAAGGCGGAGGCTTCCGTGATCGGAACCATCCTGGCGCACTACCGAATCACCGCCAAGCTCGGCGAGGGCGGCATGGGTGAAGTCTGGCGCGCGACCGACACGAAGCTCGACCGCGAGGTCGCACTGAAGTTGCTGCCGGCGGCCTTCACCGACGACAAGGAGCGCCTCGCCCGCTTCGAGCGCGAAGCGAAGCTCCTCGCCCAGTTGAATCACCCGAATATCGCCCAGATCTACGGCCTCGAGACCAGCGGCGCCACCCACGCCCTGGTCATGGAGCTCGTCGACGGCCCGACGCTCGCCGAACGTCTCGAAGCCGGGCCTCTTTCCTTTACTGAAAGCCTTTCTTTCGCGTTACAGATCGCGCAAGCGCTCGAAGAGGCTCACGAAAAGGGCATCGTCCATCGCGACCTCAAACCTCAAAACATAAAAGCTTCCAGTGAAGGAAAGGTAAAAGTCCTCGATTTCGGGCTGGCCAAGGCGATGGATCCGAGCGGCGGCACCGCGTCGGCCGCCGATCTCGCGCGCTCGCCGACGCTGATGAACTCTCCGACGCTCACCGCGGCAGGGACCCAGCTAGGGATGATTCTCGGCACTGCGGCCTATATGGCGCCCGAGCAGGCGCGGGGCAGCGTGGTGGACAAGCGGGCCGACATCTGGGCCTTCGGCGTGGTGCTCTACGAGATGCTCACCGGCCGCTCGCTGTTCGCCGGCCCCACGGTCTCCGACACCCTCGCCGGCGTCCTCAAGAGCGCGATTGATTGGCGCACACTGCCTGCGGAGACGCCGGCCGCGATCCGCAGCCTCCTGCGCCGCTGCCTCGAACGCAATCCGAAGAACCGCCTGCACGACATCGCCGATGCGCGTCTCGTCCTCGAGGAGCAGATCGCCGGCACGGGCGAGGAGGAGGGGCCAGGAGCCGCTGTCACGGCGAGCCACGCCGCGAATGGACGCTCCCGGCTCGGCGAACGGCTCGCCTTCGGGTTCGGGGCGCTGGCGCTCGCCGCGCTCGCCTGGAACCTCGCTGCGCGCAGCCGGAGCGCCGAGCGGCCGCGGCCCGCAGCGCGCTTCCAGATCCTGCCTCCCGAAGGTGCCGAGTTCAACGCTACGGATGGGCCGCTCGAGCTCTCGCCGGACGGCCAATCGCTGCTCTTCCGCCTGGAGCGACCGGACGGCGAGCGCGGGCTCGCCATTCGCCGGCTCGACGCGTTCGATGCCCGCGTCCTGCCCGGAACGACCGGTGCCTACGACGCCTTCTGGTCGGCCGACGGCCGGTCGATCGGCTTCTTCCGCGCCCAGCTCGAAACGATCGACGCCGCCGGTCTGCAGGCGCCGCAGCAACTCGCCGCCGTCCGCGACGGCCGCGGAGGGAGCTGGAACCGGGACGGCATTCTCCTCTTCGCGCCCGACCCGGCCGGAGCGATCTATCGCATCGCAGCGAGCGGCGGTGCACCGGTCGCGGTAACGACGGTCGACGCGGCAGCCGGCGAGACCGCCCATCTCCGGCCCAGCTTCCTGCCCGACGGCCGCCACTTCCTTTACCTGATCAAGGCGGAGCGCGCGGCGAGCTCCGGCGTCTTCGTCGGTGCCCTCGACAGCCCGCTCAAGAAGCGCCTGTTGCCGAACGACAACGCGCCGCGCTTCGCGCCGCCCGACTGGCTGCTGCTCTTCCAGAACGACCGGCTGGTAGCACGGCGACTCGACCTCGACCGGCTCGAGCTCACCGACGAAGCCGTCGAGCTCGCCCAGGGCGTCGCCTACACCACCCAGTTCGATGCGCTGCCGGCCTCGGCCTCTGCCGACGGCAAGCTGGTCTATCACCTGCCGGCGACCGACCAACTGCGCCAGACGGTGCGCGTCGACCGCGCCGGCAAGCGCCTGGCAACCTACGGCGAGCCGGGAGACTCGAATCTCGACCTCTCCCCGGATGGGCGGCGGCTGGCGGTGGTGCGCTTCGACATGGAGCGCCGGCGGCGCTCGATCTGGATTCACGATCTCGCGCGCGACGTGCGATTCCCGCTCGCTCCGGACACGCCGACGAACGGACCGGTCTGGTCCCCCGACAACCGGACGGTCGCCTACACTGCCGAATCCTCGACCGACCCCCGGGTCGCGACGCGGCCGGCAGAAGGCGGCCCCGAGCGCGTGCTCTGGCGCCATCCGTCGATCATCGAGCCGGTCGACTGGTCGCCCGACGGGCGCTTTCTCCTCGTCGAAGCCGGGACGGCGACCGGGAGGACCGATCTCATGCTGGTTCCTGCCGACGGCTCGGGCGCGGTGGTGCCGTTCGCCGCGCAGCCGTGCGCCGAGGAGAGCGGCCGGTTCTCGCCCGACGGCCGGTTCATCGCCTTCGTCTCCGACGAGTCGGGAAGGGCGGAGATCTATGTCGAGCCGCTGGCGCGCAGCGGAGCCAAGTGGCTGGTCTCGGGCCGCGGGGGAAATGCGCCGCGCTGGACCTCCGACGGTCGCGAGCTCCTCTACGTCGAGCCCGGAGCGCGCGAAACGGAGTCGACGCTGGTCTCGGTGAGCGTCGAGCCGCAGGGCGCGGGACTCGCTTTCGGGCTCGCGAAGGCCGTGGGGCCGATCTCCTCGACCGACATCGAGCTCACCCCCGGCGGCCGCGAGCTCCTGGTGACCGTTCCGGTCGCCCAAGGCGTCAGGCGGCCGCCGATCCTCATCGAGAACTGGCCCGCGCTCCTGCCGACGAAGTGAAGCGCCACTGATGTAGTCTCGCCGCCACTCCGGACCGGGTCAGGGGACACTCGCCCGCAACTCGGGGGCCAAAGAGGAGAACCCGCATGCGCTCCACTCCGATCTCGCGTTGGTGGGCAGGTATGGCGGTCGCGGCGCTCCTCTGCCCCGTCCCTCTCGCCGCCGGAGAACGCTTTCACGCCCGCTTCGATCCCAGTCCCGATGGGCCGGTCCCGATCTTTCTCGACGATTTCGAGAGCGGCGGCACCTGCGACTGGGTCTCGACCGAGCCGTGTACGCTCTACATTCTGAGGATTCCGCCCGGAACCGACTTGGGAAACCACGGCTTTCCGGCAATCGTCCACCTGCAAGTCGGCACCGTCCTGCACATCGTCAACGACGATTCGACACCACACCGGATCCACGCCAACAACACCATCGGACTCGTGCATCAGTCGAGCTCCATGGGCCAGGGCCAGGAGTACGTCGGGACGGTCACCCAGATTGGACAGGACACCCTCTACTGTCACGACCACCCGGGCGGCGGCAGCATGATCGTCATGGTTCCATAAGCAGGAAGTTCCACTTTCACGCCGCCGCCGTTCCGCCGCTGCCGCGCCGCCCCTGCACCAACGGGAAGAGCGTCTCGCTGCGGCTTGACACCCCGGCGGCGGCGCGACAGTCTTACGCCCGCCGTTCTACAAACTCGAGGAGTCGCTATGAAGCTTTCCACCGTACGCAGGGGAGTCGTGTACCTCGCTCTTCTGATCGCCGCCGCTTTCGCCCTGCCGCTCGCCGCGGCCACGCCGGCCGCCAAGCCGACCGCCGCGTCGCTGATCAAGAAGCAGCCCGCGCCGCAGGCGAAAACCTACGCCGCGCCCACCGTGGCGAAGAAGGTGACGAAGAGCAAGGGCGCGGTCGCCGAGCGCGACTGGACCCTGATGTACTACCTCGACGCCGACTGCAACCTCGAGCCCGACATGCTGGACGACATGGACGAGATGGAGTCGATCGGCTCCACCGACAACGTCAACATCCTCGTCCTGCTCGACCGTACCCCCGACCACGACCCGCGCGACGGCAACTGGGCCAACACCCGCCTGCTCTACGTCACGCGCGACGCCACGAACGGCAAGCTCAAGTCGAAAATCCTCAACAACCTGCAGGAGATGGACACCGCCAACCCGGAAACGCTCGTCGGCTTCGTCGCCTTCGGCCTGCAGAACTTCCCCGCCAAGCACTATGGCCTGATCCTCGGCAACCACGGCGGCACCTGGATGGGGATGATCAACGACGAGACCGACAACCAGGGCGGCATGAAGCTCGCCCCGTTCATCCAGGGCCTCGAGGCGCTCAAGAAGGCCGGCGCGCCGAAGCTCGACGTCATCGGTTTCGACATGTGCCTGATGGCGCAGGTCGAGGTGATGGACGCGATCTCCCCCTACGCCTCCTACGGCGTCGCCTCCGAGGAGCTCGAGCCGGGGGCGGGCTATCCGAACCACCGGGTTCTCCAGGCGCTGACCAAGAACCCGAAGATGTCGGGACGCGATTTCGCCCAGACCATGGTGCGGGAGTGGGGCGCTT
>JBGARM010000026.1:0-248 GCA_044230215.1 Thermoanaerobaculia bacterium
CAGGGCAATGGTCACGGCGACGTCGAGCTGGGTGCGCGTCGCCGCGGAGAGACCGGGGCCTTCGGCGCCGAGAGCCACGACGGTGAGCGCGTCGGCCGCGGCTGGCGCGAGCTCGTCGAGGCGGATCGAGCCCTGGTGGGCCTCGAGCCCGATCCAGCGCGCCTCTGCGCGGCAGCGGGAAAAGCGTTCGCGCGCCGCCTGCGGCGCCGCCTGGACGGCGACCGGCAGGCGCAGAAGGCTGCCGGCCG
>JBGARM010000026.1:258-15764 GCA_044230215.1 Thermoanaerobaculia bacterium
ATTGGGATCGGCGCAGCCAGGCGAAAGCACCAGGCCGGCGCCGCCGAGCCCCTCGGCGACCCGCGCCAGGGCGCCCAGGTTTCCCGGATCCTGAATGCCATCGAGGTAGAGCCAGGTTTCGCCCCCGCGGGGATGAATCCCGGCGAGGTCCGCCCGCGGCAGGCTGCAGCCGGCAATCAGGCCGCGCGGCGAATCGGCGTCGGCCAGCGTATCGAGAACCGCCCCCGTCGCGAGGAGCGGCGGGCGGGGGAGCCGGGCCAGGACCTCCTGTCCGGCGGCGCTGGCGAGGAACTCTTCGGTGGCCAGCACCGGTTGCAGCCGGAAGCCCGCCGCCAGGGCCTCGAGAACGAGGTACGAACCCTCGAGGACCGCCGCGGTCCCCTTCGTTCGCCGTATTCGGCGGAGAGTTTTGATAGCCTCGTTGCGAGAGCTCTCGATCATGGCACCCGATCTTAGGGAGTTCCTCGGGGAATTCCAACGCGGTATCGAAGTCTGTGTCGCCGATTCCGGCGCCGACACCCTGTTCGGCGTGCGCGACGCATTCCGCCGGTTCTTCCGCAACGACTCGGGAGAGGTGGCGCCGGTGGCCGTCGTGCCGCACGAGATTCCGACGCCGCTCACCGGCCTGCCGCTTTCCGACGTCGAGGCGATCACGCGGGCGCGGCGGGCCGTCGAGCAGATGGAGACGACTCTCGCCGGCGTCTATCATTTCTATCTCGCGTCCGAGGCCTGCTACCACTCGCTCGATCTCGGCCTCGAGACGCCGTTCTTCGTGCGCAGCTGGACGGTCCTGCGCGGCGTCGCCGGCGAGACGTTCGGCTCGAGCGGTTCCCTGCAACTGCCGCCGCACCTGGTCGACGGCCTGGGGGTCGAGCAGCTGCCGCATTCGATTCCCGGAACGCGTCGCAGCGGCGGCATCGTCGCGTCGCTCACCGGCGGCCTCGAAAGCCGGCGCTCCGCGGTCGAAGCGGCGACACTGCATGCGCTCTCGACGCAGTTCTTCGGGATACTTGATACGCGGCGTACCCGCCGCTAGGGGGCACGCGGTACAGGCGCCGGTAGTAGACACGCGGCGCGCACGCCGCTGCGCGATACGCGGCGTAGACGCCGCAGAGTCGGCCGGCGCCCTTTTCTGTCTGATAAAGTTCCACTTTCGGGGCACATCGTCCCTTCCTAAGCCAGAGGTCCGAGCATGAGCAGCCGCGACGCCAGCCTGTTTACTTCCGAGTCCGTGACCGAAGGGCATCCGGACAAGATCTGCGACCAGATCTCCGACGCCATTCTCGACGACGTATTGCGGCAGGATCCGATGGGACGCGTCGCCTGCGAGACCCTGGTGGCCACCGGACTCGTCGTGCTGGCGGGCGAGATCACGACCACCGGCTACGTGAACTTCTCCGAAGTGGCGCGCAAGGCGATTCGCGAGATCGGTTACACCGAGCCGGGTTTGGGCTTCGACGCCGAGAGCTGCGGCGTGGTGAGCGCGGTCGGCAGCCAGTCTCCCGACATCGCCCAGGGCGTCGACACCGGCGGCGCCGGCGACCAGGGCCTGATGTTCGGTTTCGCCTGCCGCGAGACGCCGCAACTGATGCCGCTGCCGATCATGCTGGCGCACGCCCTCACGCGCCGCCTGTCGGAGGCGCGCCGCGGTGACGAGCTCACCTGGTTGCGTCCCGACGGCAAGAGTCAGGTCACCGTCGAGTACGTCGACGGCAAGCCGGTGCGCGTGCAGGCGGTGGTGGTTTCGACCCAGCACGCCCCCGAGGTTTCGCACGAGGAGATCCGGCGCGAGGTGATCGCCAAGATCATTCATCCGGTCGTTCCGGCGGCCTACCTAGACGAGCGCACCGAATACCACGTCAACCCTACCGGCAAGTTCGTCATCGGCGGACCGCACGGCGACTCCGGTCTCACCGGCCGCAAGATCATCGTCGATACCTACGGTGGCTACGGCCGCCACGGCGGCGGTGCCTTTTCCGGCAAGGATCCGACGAAGGTCGATCGCTCCGCCTGCTACATGGCGCGATATATCGCCAAGAATCTCGTCGCCGCGGGCCTGGCGGACAAGGTCGAAGTGCAGCTGGCCTACGCGATCGGTGTCGCCGAGCCGGTGTCGGTGCGGGTGGACACCTTCGGCACCGCGGTGATCTCGGAAGAGAAGATCGAGCGCCTCGTCCGCAACGAGTTCAAGCTGACGCCGCGCGAGATCATTCAGACACTCGACTTGCGACGCCCGATCTACCAGCGCACCGCGGCCTTCGGACATTTCGGACGGGAAGAGCCCGGATTCTCCTGGGAGCGCATCGACCGCGCGGCCGAGCTGCGCGCCGCCGCCGGCGTCGCCGGCGCCGTTCCGGTCGCCGTCGACTGAGCCCGTCGCGGTCCTGCCGCCGAGCATGACCGAAGCCGGAGATCGAACGCCGCCCGCGGGATCGCCGCGGATTCATCGCTCGCAGATCGCGGCATTGCTGCGCGAGACCGCCGATCTGCTCGAGCTCAGAGGGGAGAACCCGTTCCGCTGCCGCGCCTATGCCAACGGCGCGCGCGCCATCGAAGGCATGGCGGAAGATCCGCAAGAGCTTTACGAGGCCGGCACGCTCGGCGAAGTGCGCGGCATCGGCCCGGGTCTGGTCGCGGGTATCGCCGAGATCGTCCTCACCGGATCGCTCCAGCTCCTGACCGAGCTCCGCGCCGAGTATCCCGCCGGCGTGCAGGATCTGCTGCGTATACCCGGCCTCGGCCCGAAGCGCCTGCGGCTGCTCCTCGATGAGCTCTCGATCGACTCGACTGCGGCCCTCGAGCGCGCCTGTCGCGAGGGCCGCGTCGCCCAGATTCCCGGCTTCGGCGTGAAGAGCCAGGAGAAGCTCCTGCAGGGTCTCTCCAGCCTGCAGAAGCTGGGCGAACGCCACCTGCTGTCGACGGCGCGGGCGACCGCCGAGGCGCTCGCAGGGCACCTCGCATCGCACCCCGCGGTGGCGCGGATCGAGATTGCCGGCAGCCTCCGGCGCAGCTGCGAGACGATCGGCGATCTCGACCTCCTGGTCGCCGTGCCGGCTGCGGCGCGCGAGTCTGTCGTCGATCGGTTTCTCGCCGCGCCGGCGGTGCTGCAGACGATCGAGCGCGGTTCCACCAAGGCGGCGGCGGTGGTCAGCGGCGGAATACGCGCCGATCTGCGGCTGGTGGAGGATGACGAGTTCGCCGCGGCGCTGCTGCACTTCACCGGCAGCAAGGAGCACAACGTCGAGCTGCGTTCGTTGGCGAAGAGCCATGGCTGGACGCTGAACGAATACGGATTGCATCCGCATCCGGCCGGCGCGGACGAGGCGAGAGGGTCGCACTTCGCCCTCGACTCGGAGCGCGCGATCTACGCCAAGCTGGGTCTGGCGTGGATTCCGCCGGAGGCCCGCGAGGGAATGGGGGAGGTCGCTCTGGCGGCTGCCGGGTCGATTCCGGAGCCGGTCACCTACGCCGACCTGCGCGGGACGTTGCACGTTCACACCGACTGGAGCGACGGCATCGCGACGCTCGCCGGCATGGCCACCGCAGCCGCCAATCTCGGCTGGGAGTACCTGGGCATCGCCGATCACTCGCGCGCCGCCGCCTATGCTCGCGGCCTCGATGCCGCCCGCGTGCGACGGCAGTGGGAGGAGATCGATGCCTGGAACGCCGCCGGCCGCAAGCCCTGGCTGTTCAAGGGGACCGAGTGCGACATCCTCGCCGACGGCGCGCTCGATTTCGATGACGAGCTCCTGCTCGGGTTCGACTACGTCGTGGCGTCGGTGCACAGCCGCTTCGGCCTGTCGCGCGAGGCGATGACGGCGCGCTGGGTGCGGGCGGCGTCGCACCCCTGCGTGACTTTTCTCGGGCATCCCACCGGCCGCCTCCTGCTGGTGCGCGAGCCCTACGAGCTCGACCTCGACGCGGTGCTCGATGCGGCGCGCGTCCATGGCGCGATTCCCGAGCTCAACGCCAATCCGCACCGGCTCGACCTCGACTGGCGTCCCCTGCGTGGCTGGCTGGCGGGCGGCGGAATGACCTCGATCCATCCCGACGCCCATTCGCCGCACGGCCTCGCCGACGTCGCCTACGGCGTCGGCATCGCGCGCAAAGCCCTGGCGGTTCCGGAACAGATTCTGAAGTCACGCCCGCTGGCCGACCTGCAGGGTTATTTCGCCGCCCGGCGCGAGCGGGCGCGGAAGATCCTCGGGCGCTGAGCTGCCGCCTCAGCTCTTGACGCCGAGAAAGAGGTAGGCCGAGAGCAGGCCGAAGAGGACGTTGGGGCTCCACGAGGCGACGACCGCAGGGAAGGTCCCGACCTGCCCCAGCGTGCGGAAGAAGGCGAACACCGCCAGGAAGCAGATTCCCAGGACGATCGCCAGCCCGAGGCCGTAGAGGGCCCCCTTGCGCTCGAGGCGGAAGGCGAACGGCAGCGCGACGAGCGCCATGACCAGCGAGGCGAAGGGGAACGCGACACGGTCCTGCAGCGCGACCTCCAGCGCCGGCACCGCCTGGCCGCTGTCGCGCACCTCCTGCACGTAGGCGCGGAGCTCGGTGAACCCCATCTCGCGCGGTTTGCGAACCTCGGCCGCGAAGTATTCCGGCTTCTCCTCGAGGTCGACCGCGACCGGCGCGGTGATGCTGCGAAACGAGCGCTCGGTGATGCCCTCGAAAGTCCTCGCCCAGCCGTCGGAGACCGCCCAGCCCTGGGGAGTGAACTTGGCGTTCGCCGCCAGGAGTCGGGCCACGAGCTGGTGCTTGTCGTCGAAATCGAAGACCTGCAGGCGTTGGATGGAGGCCGTCGGGGCGTCGAAATTGAGGTAGTTGTAGATGAACCGTCCCTGACCCAGCAGCCATTGCTGGTCGGCGCGCCGGACCGAGCGTGGCTGCGTCCGCCCCTTGATGATGTTGTTCGCCTCTTCGACCTTCTGGTTCGAGGCGGGGAGGACCCGGAGCTGCAGGAAGGCGCAGAGCAGGGCGACGACGGCTGCGCCGGCGATCGCCGGCAGCGCGATGCGGTGCAGACTGATACCCAGCGAGCGCAGCGCGATGACCTCGCTGGTCCGCGAGAGCAGGCTGAAGGTGATCAGCGTCGCGATCAGGACGGCGATGGGGGCGATGTCGTAGGCAGCCTGCAGCGACTGATACTTGTAGTACTGCATCACGATCCGCGCCGGCGGCTGGTTCTTGAGGATGTCGTCGATGCTGCCGGTCAGATCGGCGATCTGGCTGATGACGATCGCCGACAGCCAGACGAGGCCGAGGATGCCCCCCAGCCGGCGCAGGACATAACGGTCGAGGATATTCGGAAAGCGCAGCCGGAGGCGCGGCAGACGCAGGACGACGCGCCGCTTCGGCAGCCCGGTGCGGCCGGCACCGCGGCTTCCCGGTCGGGCTTCGGCCGTCGCCGCCAGGGCCGCCGCAGTGCTCTGCGCGCGGCCGCGGCGGAGAGCGTTCGAGGAGGCCCGACGGCGCTTCAGGCTCGCCCATCTGGCGCCCAGGTAGCGCTGGAAGCGGCGGGGGAGCAGGCCGCGATCCCGGTTGCGGACCACCAGCAGAACGAGCCCGATGGCGAGCAGCAGCAGGTCCGGGAGCCAGATCGCCAGGCCCGGCGAGAGCTTCCCGAGGCGGGCGGCGTCCTCGCCCTGGGAGAGCATCACGTAGTAGAGAACGATGACCCCGATCGAGATGGCGAAGCCGGAGGACCTCCCGCCGTGCCGGTTGGTGAAGCCGAGCGGCAGCGCGAGCAGCCCCATGACCAGGCAGGCGGCGGGGATGGCGAACATCTTGTGCACGCCGACGCGGGCGACGCGGCGCTGTTCGGGGGTGGCCGAGATGTCGCGGGCGAGCTTTCTGAGCTCGCCGAGGGCGAGCTCACGCGGACCTCGCCGCGAGGCCATGCGCGCCCGCTCCGTCGACAGAAAGCGGTCGCGGAGGACGATCCGCAGGGTTTCGTGGCGGCTGGTCTCGTAACGCTTCGGGGTGTGGAAGTCGAAGCTGTGCTTGATGGCGTCGGAGAGCTGCAGCACGACCCGCTCGCCCTCGTCCTCGACCACGAGCTTGCCGCGCCGGGCGACAATGACCTCCTGGCGCTCGCTCGGCACGGCGTCGGCGAGGAAGACCCCTTTCCAGTCCTCGCCGCGGGGGGAGGTCTCGAAGATATAGAGGACCTTGCCCTGCCACTCGTTGTAGAAAACCCGGGGCTCGACCTGTTGCGCCACGGTCCGGGTCAGGATGTCGAGGTAGAGCCGGGAGACCGCCCGGTTGCCCTGCGGCAACAGGTAGATCATCAGCAGGCCGTTGACCAGGGCCAGGAGCGTGGAAAGCAGGAGGACCGGCCGCAGCAAGCGGTAGATGCTCATGCCGGTCGAGCGCAGGGCGACGAGCTCGCTGTCGGACGCCAGCCGCCCGATTCCGACCAGGATTCCGAGAAGCAGGGCCATGGGGATCGTCAGCACGACGATATTGGGCAGGGAGTAGAGCACCAGTTGACCGACGATCTCGGCCGGCAGGCCACGGCGGATGATCATCTCCGCCGAGCTGAACAGGAACTGGAGCAGCAGAATGAACGTGTAGACTAGAAACCCGAGCCCCAGAGGACCGAGGATCTCCCCGAGGACGTACCGGTCGAGCCGGGAAAACAGAGGTTTCACCCGATGAGCGTATCGCAGCCCCTCGCCGGACGGATGCCGGGCGTCGTCATCCTGGAGCGCATCTACAACTTTTCAGCGAGTCATCGCTACTGGCGGCCGGAGTGGACCGAGGAAGCGAACCGGGCCGTCTTCGGCAGGTGTGCAAATTCTCCGGCGCATGGTCACAACTACCGGCTGACGGTCGCGGTCGGGGGCCGGGGCCCCCGCCAGCCGGGCTGCGCCAGCGCCCGGCCGGCGCTCGCCGCGGTGGGGCGCGCCCGCGTCGTCGAGCGCCTCGACCATGCCCACATCAACGACGCCGTCCCGGAGTTCGCGTCGGGGGGCGAGATCCCGACGACGGAGAACCTGGTTGTCTGGATCGCCGGCGAGCTTGCCGCCGGCCTGCCGGCGGCGAATCGGCTCGAGAGCGTTCGCCTGGCCGAAGACGACCGGCTGGCGTCGAAGTGGACCCGCCGCGCCGACTAGGCGCGGCAGCGTAAAGATCAGCAAGCGAAAAGGACCGGTAAAGGATAGGTGCCTGGTGGAGCCCTGGGTGGGCTGGCCGGTTCACTGAGCCTGTCCGGGAAGGGACATCGGCAGCGGTTTCGGGCCGTTATATAACGTCCGATAAGATACATTATGTAAACCTGCTACCACGGATGGCTGTTCGGCCAAGCGCGCTCGCGGCAGGTTTTACATAATGTTCTGCGTCAGTTGGATCAACGCTACTCTGCCGGCCGAACCTCTCGGTTCGGCGCCAGCGGTTCCCATTGGCGTTTCCTATGGCGTCGCTTTCCGTTGTGCTGGAGAGCAAAGCGCTGCCCTTTGGGCAGTGTCCGGTTCAGGCTTCGGGGGCGTTGCGGATCTCGTCGAGGATCTGCTCCAGGGCGCGGATCAGGTCGGACTTCTCGACGGTCGACTGGCGGAACTGCAGCTGCAGCTGAAACGACTTGTCCGGGGCGCGGAACTTGAAAGCGAACGGGCGCTTGCGGGCGCTTCCTCCGCGGTGCGCCGGGCCCTTGCGGAGCTCGCTGCGCAGGTCGTCCCGACTCAGGCCTTCCCTGCCGGCGCGCGCCAGGAGCGTTTCCAGGGCCTTGGGATCGGTCACCTTGGCGAGCTCCAGGAGCGCCGACTTGGCGTGGATTCCGAGCTCGAGGGCGCGCTCCCGGACCTCCGGCGGCAGCGTCAGGAGTCCGAGACTTTCGGCGACCGAGCTGCGCGAACGGCCAACGGCCTGGGCGATCTGTTCCTGGGTGTAGTTGTGCAGGGTCCCGAGCGCCTGATAGCCCTCGGCCTCTTCGAAGGCGTTGAGGTCCTTGCGCTGGAGATTCTCGATCAGGGTGATCTCGAGCGCTTCGTCGGCAGTGACGTCGAGCTCGATCGCTGGGATCTCGAACAGCCCCGCTTCGAGGGCGGCGCGATAGCGCCGTTCGCCGGCGACGATCTCGAACTTGACCCCCGACGGGACACCTTCGGCGGAGTCGTGTTTGCGCACGAGGATCGGTTCGAGCACACCCTTGTCACGGATCGAGGCGACGAGGTCGGCCAGGTCGCCCACGTCGGTCCGCGGCTGGTGCGGGTTCGGGCGCAGGGTCGACAGGGGCAGCAGACGGCCGACAGTGGACTCGTTGCGGCTTGCCAGTTCGTCGACGAAATGGGCACCGTGACGCATTTTCACGCGGAGCGGCAGGCCTCTCTTGGCCGTCGTCGGCTCAGACACGGCTGAGTACCTCCTCGGAGAGCTTGTAATACTCGTAGGCTCCAGTGGAGCGCGGAGCGAAGGTGAAGATCGACTCCTTGTAGGCCGGGCTCTCCTCCAGGCGCACGCTCTTGGTGATCATGGTCTCGAATAGCTTGTCGCCGAAGACCTTGTGAATCTGGTCGACAATGTCCCGCGACAGAAGTGTGCGCTTGTCGTGCAGCGTTATGACCGCGCCGAGGATCTGCAATTGGGGGTTGGCGCGCTGCTTCACCTTGTCGATGGTCTCGAGGAGATCGTCGGTACCCTCGAGCGCGAAATAGCTCGACTGGATCGGGATCAGCACGTGCGACGACGCGACGAGCGCGTTGACCGTGATGATGCCCAGGGTCGGCGGCGTGTCGAGAACGATGAAATCGAACTTGTCGGCGACGCTGGCGAGGGCATCCTGAAGGCGAAAGTGACTGTCGAGCTCGCCGAGAAGCTTCGACTCGATCTTCGCCAGGGCGATGCTCGATGGGGCGATCGAGAGGCCCGGCACCTTCTCCGCCAGCACCACGATGTCTTGCATGTTCACCGCGGAGTCGGTCAGCACGTCGAACATCGTGCGCTCGAGTCCATGCACGTCGAGAAACGACATCGAACTATTGGCTTGTGGATCGAGATCCACGAGCAGTGTCCGCAGGCCTTTCGAGGCCAGCGCGGCCGAGAGATTGATGGCGGTGGTCGTTTTTCCGACGCCGCCCTTCTGATTGGTGATGGCTAGGATCATCGCGGAGCCGGCAGTGTATTGAACCGATCCCGCCCGGTCAAGCACCCTGCGCCGGGCCGCCGACAGGGCTGTGTCGGCGCGCCGACATTCCGGCTAACCGACTTGGAATCAATGAGTTCCAAGGAATGCGCGCAAGTTACATGGTGTACTTTCCGAGATCTTCCGGTCGCGCCTTCTCCAGCCACTCGCGCAGACGCTCTTCCTCCTCGCCTGCGCTCGCCAGATCGAGATGGATCGCCTCGTCGAGGACCGCCTGGGCGACCCAGATCGTCGCCCCACTTCGCACCGCGAGGGCGATCGCATCGCTCGGTCGGGCATCGACCAGGCGCTCTTCACTCCCCTGCCGCAAGCGCAGCCGGCCGAAGTAGGTCCCCTCGCGGAGCGCCCAGACTTCGACCCGAAGAAGCTCGACGGCGAGCTCCTGCAGAACGCCGTGCAGCAGATCGTGTGTCATCGGCCGCGGCTCGCGGATCCCCTCGAGCGCCGTGGCGATGGCGTTCGCTTCGGTCTGGCCGATCCAGATCGGCAGCACGACCGTCCCGCCGATCGACTGCAGGAGCAGGACCGGCGTCTCGGAGGCTGGGTCGAGTACAAGGCCCTGAATCTCCATCCGTACCCAGTGCTCCCCCACCTGCTCGGATTCGCTCATTGCCGCGATTGTGCGACGCCGATCGCCGGCCGGTCAAGGCACATCTCGACAGCCGCAGATCGGACCGGGAAAGAGCGGAACCGAAGGCAAAAGCCAAGACAAGAGCCAAGGCAAAAGCAAAGGCAAAAGCAAAGGCAAAAGCTCGGTAAAGGAAGGCTGGTGGGTGCGGCGGTAGTCGGACGCCCCGGCAGACCAGTGGGCATCGAGGAGTGGCTTCCCTTTACTGGAAGCTTTGTTTCTTCTTGGAATAGCGACTCGCAGGAGGCAGCGGCGGTCGTTCGCGGTCGCTAACCAGCCGGCATCGCGGAGTCGCTTCCCTTTACCGGGAACTTTGCTTCTTCTTGCTGAAGGGAATTCGAGGCGGCAGCGGCGGCCGGACGCGCCCGCCGACCAGCGGGCATCAGGAATCGCTTCCCTTTACTGGAAGCTTTGCTTCTCCTTTCTCAAGCGAATTCCAGGCGGCGCCGGCGGGGTTGGAGGCTCCCGCTGACCCACAGCAGGCCTAGAAGTGTCGCTTCCCCGCTACTGGAAGCTGCTTCGCTATTTGTTGAAGTAAATTCTAGGAAGCGTTGGCGACGAGGGCGCCGATGAGGCTGTGGGCGTGGGTGCGGGTGATCGTCACGCGCGCCAGGCTGCCGGGTCGTGGCGTCTCGGCGGCGCTCGCGCCGGCGCTCCCGCCGCCGCTCTCGGGGGCGGGGAACTGCACGATCCAATTGCAGCTGGTCCGGCCGGTCAGCACGCCGGGAGCTTTGGCCCAACCGGTTACCAGGACCTCGAGCTCCCGCCCTACGAACTCGGCGTGCAGCTCGGTCTGGATGGCGGCCTGGAGGGTGAAGAGCTCCTGCAGCCTCGCCTGCGCAACCGACTCGGGCACGGCCGAGTCGGCGAGCTTGAGGGCGGCCGTACCGGGGCGCGGCGAGTAGCAGAAGGCGTAGACCGCCGCGAAACGGATCTCGCGCAGGAGGTCAAGGGTGGCGGCGAAGTCGGCGTCGGTCTCACCCGGGAATCCGACGATGATATCGGTCGACAGGGCGATCGTCGGCCGCGCCTCACGCAACTCGGCGACGAGCGCTCGGTAGGAGTCCACCGCGTAGCCGCGGCCCATGCGTCGCAGGACCGGATCGCTTCCGGACTGCACCGGGAGATGAAGTCCGTCGCAGAGGTTGGGATGGAGCCGGAACTGCTCGACCATGCGCGGCGAGAAGTCACGCGGAAAGGAGGTCATGAAACGCAGGCGACGCAGCCCCGGCAGAACCGCCAGGCGCCCGAGGAGATCGGCGAAGTCGGCGGCTTCCGGTCCCGGGGCGGCAGTCGGGCCATCGACACCCGTGGAGCTCGCCGGTTCGCGCCAGTGATTGACCGTCTGCCCGAGGAGCTCGATCTCGACGAAGCCGAACTCCAGGAGGTGGCGGACCTCGCGTTCGATCTCGGCGGCGGTCCGGCAGGACTCCGGTCCGCGGGTCGACGGGACGATACAGAACGTGCAGCGTTTGTTGCAGCCTTCGATGATGGTGACCATCCCCTTGTAGAGACCGTCACGCGAGATGGTGTCGAAGTCGTAGCGGCGGTCGCTGGGAAATCCGGTGGCGACGACGCGCTCACCGCCGGCGCGCCGGTCGAGGAGGTCGAGAAGCTCGCCCACCCGCGCCGGCCCGAGAACGAAATCGAGGTCCGGCACCCGCGCCAGAATCGCCTCGCCCTCTTGCTGCGCCACGCAGCCGCACAGGCCGATCTGCAGGTGCGGGCGGTCGCGCTTGAGCAGACGGTACTCGCCCAGGCGCGAATAGACTTTCTGCACCGCTTTCTCGCGCACGCTGCAGGAGTTGAGCAGAATGAGATCGGCGTCCGTGACCTCGCGGGTCGGCAGCATCCCCTGCTGCATCAGCTGACCGGTCATCCGCTGGCTGTCGAGCTCGTTCATCTGGCAGCCCCAGGTCTCGACGTAAAAGCGGCGTAATCGCGAGGGGAGTGCGAAACGCGATGCGGGTAGAACTGCCGCCAGGCCAGTCAAGGCTTGTCCCGCGGCTCCTCCACCACAACCGGCTCGGTCGGCTCGGCGTCGGGGGCCTTGGTCACGGTGCGCGCGGGCTCGAGGTCCGACCCCTCGCGCAGCCAACCGGGAAAGGCGCCGGCCTCCCGGCCCTCGTTCAGATAGCGCTCGAGCTCGAGCTCCGAGCGCTCGGCCTCGCGCCGCGTGGCGTCGAGCTCGTCGAGCGTGTGGTCCCACTCCGGCTTGATCTGGGCGTCGCGAACATAGGGATCGTCCGCGGCATAGAACTTCCGCCGCAGCTCCTCGGACTTGGCCTCCAGCTCGACGATACGGTCGGTCGATTCGCGCCACTGCTTGCGGATGGCGAGCCCGCGGCTGCGCCAGTAGGCCTCGTCCTGCGCCGCTTTCGCTGCCGCATCGCCCACCGCCTGGGACGTCGTCGCTTCGGGTGCTGCCGCGCTACCGCCATCGGCGACCGTCAGCTTCTGACCCTTGGCAAACTCGGCGAGGCTGCGATTGTCGATGACGGCGACCGGCTTGCCGGCCTGGGCGCGGCGTTCGCGCTCCTGGCGGGCGGCCTCGGCCAGACCCTTCGGTCCCTCCGGCGCGGCGGTCGACCCGTTGTCGATGACGACGACGGTCGGCGGTGCAGGGTTCGCGACCGGGTCTTCGCCCTCGGTTTTCGCAGGTGGGGCCTCCGCCTGGGCCACCGAGACTGGCGGCAGGGCGATCGCGTCCGGGACTTTGCCCGCGCAGCCGGCGAGGCCGGCGACGCCGGCGAGAGTCAGTCCGAGCAGCCAGCTCGACGGACGGGAGGTCGCGGGGAACGATGCCGGGTCAGGTTCTGCCATAGCGGTCTTCCAGGCGCACGACATCGTCGAGCTCCGCGGTGGAGACCTCGAAAAGCTCGCAACCGGCCTCGCCGGCGACCATCCGATGCCGGGTGCCCGGGGTCACGTGGTACGACTCCCCCACCTCCAGCCGCTGCGGCACCATAGCGCCGTTCTCCTCGACCTGCAGCTCGATACCGCCGCTGGCGACGAAGAAGGTTTCGTCCTTGTGGTTGTGGTACTGCAGCGACAGCGCCTCGCCCGGCGCGATGTGCAGGAGTTTCCCGACGTACCTCTCGGTATGAGCGAAAATCAGCTCATAGCCCCATGGCTTCTCGACACGGCGTACCGGTTGCTTCATCTGTCGTTCCCTCTAGTTCCGTCCTGGAGCCTCGCCAGGCTCCGCCAGCAGGCGATAGACCTCGGCCCCTGACCTCGCGGCGCAGCAGGCCGTAGCCAGCTTGGCGAGCTCGCCCGCATGAACCCCGGCCAGTTTCTGGCGCAACGCCGGCAGCGCGCTCGGCGAGGCGGAAACTCGCCGCAACCCCAGACCGACGAGCAGCGGCAGCATCTGCGCGTCGGCGCCCATCTCGCCGCACAGACTGACCGGAATGCCGGCCGCGTCCGCGCTCTCGATGACGAAGCGTAGCATGCGCAGAATGGCGGGATGCACCGGCTCGTAGAGGCTCGCGACACTGCGATTGTTGCGATCGACGGCCAACGAGTACTGGATGAGGTCGTTGGTGCCGATGGCCATGAAATCGACCGCCCGCGCCAGACTGTCGGCGATGATCGCCGCCGCCGGCACCTCGACCATGATGCCGACCTTCACCTCTGCGCGGTGAGGGATCCCCTCCCGCGCGAGCTCCGCCGCGGTATCGGCGAGGACCGCGCGCAACGCCTCGACCTCCTCGAGGCGGCTGACCATCGGCGCCATGATCCAGAGGTCCCCGGCCGCCGCCGCGCGCAGCAGGGCGCGGAGCTGGGTGCGGAAGATCTGCGGCCGGGCGAGAGTCAGCCGGATGCCGCGCAACCCGAGCACCGGATTCTCCTCGGCGCTGTCCATCATCTCCCTCGCCAGCTTCCGGCCGCCGAGATCGTAGGTCCGGACGACGGCCGGAAACGGCGCGGTCGCCTCGATCAGGCGCAGGTAGACGCGCAGGTGATCCTCTTCCGTCGGCAGGTTGGGATCGGTCTCCATGTAGAGGAACTCGCTGCGATAGAGGCCGATGCCCCGCGCCCCGATGCGGCCGAGCTGCACGAGCTCCTCGGGAAGATCGATGTTCGCCATCAGCTCGACCGCGACCCCGTCGACCGTGCACGGCGCCGCGTCGCGCGAAACCGCGGCGCCGAACCTCCCGGCGGTGTGCTCGGAGCGCAGCTTCTCGTACTCCGCGAGGACCTCGGGCGTCGGATGCAGAATGACGATCCCGGCGCGTCCGTCGACGATGACCGGATCGGAGTTCGTGACGTAGTCGGTGACCTCGTCGAGGCCGGTCACCGCCGGGAGGCCGAGCGAGCGGGCGATGATCGAGGTGTGGGAGGTCCTTCCGCCGGCCTCGATCGCGAAGCCCACGACCTTGTCGCGGCCGAGGCGGATCGCTTCCGACGGAACGAGATCGTCGGCGACCAGAATGACGTCGCCCTCGACATCCGAGATCTCGTGGTGGGCGATGCCCTGCAGGACGCGCAGGAGCTGGCGCCCGATGTCTTCGAGGTCCTGACCGCGCTCGCGCAGGTAGGGGTTCTCGATCTCGGAGAAGCGCTTGGCGAGCTCGCGCGACGTTTCGTGCACGGCCCACTCCGCGTTGACCTGCTCCTCGACGATCCGGCGCTCGACCTGGTCGAGGAACATCCGGTCGGAGAGCAGCAGCGAGTGGGCGTCGAAGATCGCCGCCAGCTCTTGACCGAAGAGATGGCTCGCTCTCGCCCGGGTGCGCTGGATCTGCTGCTGGGTGGCGTTGCAGGCCGACTTGAGCCGGCCGACCTCCGCTTCCGTTTCGCCCTCCGCGATCGGGATGCGGAAGACCTCCAGCGCGCGGTTGGCGATCACGACCGCCCGCCCGATCGCGACTCCCTGCGCGGCAGGCAGTCCCTGCAAGGTAATCATCGGCCGTATCTCGGTCATTCGCTCTCTCCGAAGCGCTCGGCGAACAGGGCGGCGATGGCATCGACTGCCTCCGCTTCGTCCGCTCCGTCACAGCGCACGACGAGTCTGGCCCCCTGCGGGGCGGCGAGCAGCAGGAGGCCGAGGATGCTCTTGGCGTCGACGTCCTCGCCGGCGAACAGGACGCTCACCCGGCAAGCGAACGCGCTTGCCAGATGCACCAGTTTGGCGGCCGCCCGGGCATGCAGGCCCAGGCGGTTGACGATCTCGATCTCGCGCTCAGTCACAGCCGGGACGCTTCCCAGGCGGTGGCGGCGGCACGGCGGGATCGGCGGCAACGCCCCGGGTGATGCTGCGCCGCCCCTTCTCCTCCAGCCAGCGGGCGGTCTCGACGAGCGTCGCGGGCAGCACGGACGAGCAGCTCATCCGCACGACCATCGGCAGATTGACGCCCGTCACCACCTCGATCCGGCCGGGGATCGACACCGCGATGGCGGCGTTCGAGGGCGTGCTGCCGTACATGTCCGTCAGGATGAGCACGCCCGCGCCGCGGTCGAGCTCGGCGACCGCCTGGGCGATACGCGTTCGCGCCGCATCGATGCCCTCGTTCCAATCGAGTGCGAGCGCCCGGATGTCGGGCCGGACGCCGGCGATCGTCTCGGCCGCGGCGAGCAGTTCGAGACGAGCCTGCTGGGGCTGGCGCTGCCCGCGCTCGCGGTGGACGCCACGTTCCTCGCGCACCCGTGGCAGCTGTTCGAATGGAACGCCGACGCGATCACCGCCGACCTCGCGGCCGTGCGCGGCGTGGTGAACGGTGACGTGCACCGGCT
>JBGARM010000270.1:0-4679 GCA_044230215.1 Thermoanaerobaculia bacterium
ATCCTGCTCCGGTGGCACGCCCCAGAAGAAGTCGGCGAACGAGGCGCGCGCCGCGGTGACCGGAGCGTGCGTCTTCGGATCCTCGATGTGCACCGGAATGATCGAGGCGGTGCGGCCCGGGAACGTCAGCCGCGCCTGGCGCTCGGCACCGAGGCCGTAAGCGACGTGCCCCTCGCCGATGAGCACCACCATGATGGCGCGTTCACCACCGAACTTGGTGAGCGCCTTGAGGGCGTTGTGCGCCATTGCCGCGTCCCAGGTGCACTGCGCCGTGAACATGCCCTCGAACATCTCGGGGGACATCCCGCCGTGCAGCCCGTCGTCGCTGAAGAAGGCCTGGAAGAGCCGGCGGTATTCGGCACTGTCGGTATCGATCGTCGCCGGCAGGAGGTCGCGCTGCTCGGGGGTGAGCGCCTGGAGGCCCTCCTTGCGCGCCGTCTGCACGACCTTGCGCGGCACGTTCAGGCCGAACATCCGCAGGCCGTTGCGGTGGGCGAAGTCGAAGATCGGCCGGTAGTACTCCCAGTGATAGCCCCAGTTCTTGTACCACCGCGACTGGGCGAGGAAGTCGGCCTCGGTGTAGGCCGGGTCGGTGGACCACTTGTCGAGCATCGCCTGCTCGCCGGCGGGATACATCTCGAGACCGATCAGCACTTTGCGGCCGCGGCGCTGGAGCTCCTCGATCGTCCGCAGCTGCACCTGGTGGAACTCGTAGTCGGTGTGACTCTCGCCGACGAAGAGGAGCTCGACGCCGTCGAGCCGCGCGGCGAGCTCGGCGGGCGTGATGACGTCGCCCTTCGCCGTGTCGGTGACGCCGTCGAGCACCACCGGCGCCTCGCGGTCGCGCCGCGCCGGATCGCCGATCGGCAGATCGAGGATCTTCTCCTCGGGCGCCAGGGCGCCCAGCCAGAGCGGCCCGGCGAGGGCCAGCAGGAGTGCTGCGAGAACCGGCAGGACGCGGCGCGGAAGCGGAGTCAGGGTCGATCGGCTCATCAGCTCACCTCGGAAAGTCGTCAGAGAACATCCAACGCCCGGCAAGCCGGGCCGCGACGTCCGATCTTAGGCCGGCAGCCGAGACCCGGTGGCCGTCTCATCGGGTGGGCGGTCTACGATTCGCACAGCGGCTGTATCTTAAAATTCCCCCAGATGGGGGTGGATCGGGGGCCGCTGCCTACTCGGCGTCGCGGCGCAGCCAGGCGGGCTTCTGCAGGCGCAGCGCCTCGATCCGTTCGTCGGCGAGCGCCCGTGCCCGGCGAACCAGCCCGAGTTGGCGCATGGCGAGGACGACCGCGATCTCGAGCAGCAGCAGGGTCAGGCCGAGCCAGCCCTCGCCGGTCATCGCCACGGCGACCGCCCCGGCGCAGAACAGCAGCACGACCAGATAGAGCACCGGCACGACGCGGCGATGCCGGCTCGCGAGGTCGCTCATCAGGTGGTGGAGGTGCTGACGGTCGCCGCGGAACATCCGCCCCACCCGCCGGCCGACCGGCGCGCCATCGCCCTCGAAGAAGCGCACCACCATGACCAGCAGAGTGTCGATGACCGGCAGCCCGAGGGCGAGAATCGGCACCAGGATGGCGACCGCCGCCGGCGCCTTGATCGCCGAGTGCAGCGAGATCGCACCCAGCAGGAAGCCGAGGGTGAGCGACCCCGAATCGCCCATGAAGACCCGCGCCGGCTCCCAGTTGTGGCGCAGGAAGCCGATGCAGGCGCCGGCGATCGAGGCCATGAGGACGACGCTGCCGAGGTTGTGCTGGATCAGGGCGTAGACCAGCAGGCTCACCGAGATGATCGCCGCGACGCCGCCGGCCAGGCCGTCGAGTCCGTCGATCAGGTTGATCGCGTTGGTAACGCCGACGACCCAGAGGAGCGACACCAGTCCGCCCCAGACGCCCAGATGGACCTCGCCGACGAACGGCAGGTTGAGCTCGGTGAAGGTCCAGCCGACGCGCACCAGTAGCCAGGCGGCGAGGAGCTCGACGATGAACTTCTTGCCCGGAGTCACGCCGAACAGGTCGTCCACCAGGCCGACGAGGAAGACCAGTCCGGCGGCGATCGGCAGCGCCACCAGCTCCGGCCGCGGGATCGTCATCCCCCACTGGTTCCAGCCCGCCATCAGGCCGACGAGCGCCCCGGCCCCCAGGCCGGCGGCGATCGCCACCCCGCCGAGGCGCGGCACCGCGGTCGCCAGCACCGCCTTGCGCTCGCCGCCTTCCCCCGGGCGGTCGAACGAGCGCAGGAACTGCGCCAGATTCACCACCGGCGGCACGAGCAGGCTCGCCACCACCCCGGCGAGCAGGGCCGCGGCGCCGGCGACGATGAACAGCGGTTCCATGTTCGGGTGTCGCGATGTTACCGCAGCGCGAGCGTCGTGAGCGCGAGCTCGTCGAGGGCGCGCGCCACGCCCGCCGCATCGCCCACCTCGACCCGCCGGTAGCTCGGGCCGGCCGCCCCGCCGCTGCCGATGCGTTGGCTGCAGAGGAGATGGACATCCGAGGCCGCGCTGCCGACGAACAGCACCGAGCGGCCCGAGGCGATGCAGCCGTAGACCTTCGACGGCAACACGTAGCCGACGAACTCGTCGCGCAGGGTGATGAGGTGGGCGTGCGGGGCGACCAGCAGCCGCGGCAGCTCGGCGAGCGGCACCGGGCGCGAGCGATGCACCGGCAGCCCGCGCTGGCCGAGCGCCGCCTCCACCCGGTCGGCCTTCGCGCCGATGGCGTTCAGCCAGAGGACGACGCGACCGCTCCCCTGCCGGTGATGTAGCTCGTAGCCGGCGATGAACGTCGCATCGTCGTGCGCGACGCCGAAGTTGCCCGAGTAGAGCAGCACCACCTTGCCGCGCAGCTCGGCCGGCAGCTCGAGCGGCTCGGTCGCGGCCGAGATCGAAACGGGAGCTTCGTCGCGACGCAACACGATCCGTTCGTCCGGAATGCCGATGTCCAGCAGCCGCCGCCGCTGATCTTCGCCGAGCACCTCGAAGCCGTGGACCCGGCGACGCAGAAAAAGCGTCCAGGAAAGGAAAAGCCGCAGCCCGAGCGGCCGCTGACCGAGCTCGGCGAGGAGGCACTCGGGATGAAAGTCGGTGATGCGGTAGGTCAGTCTCTTGCGCAGCAGGAGATTGGCCGGCACGATCCAGTGCAGGAAGAACGGTGGGCTGCCGGTGAAGAGGATCTCGTCGGCGGCGCGCGCGAACTTCCACGCCCGACGCAGGAGCCGGCCATTCGTCTTCGCCGTCCAGATCGCTCTTTGGCGGAAGTTGGCGCGTTCGTAAGGCCGGGCCAGCAAGCGCACCGTCCGCAGCTTTCCTTTACCGGGCTCTTCGTCTTTCGTCTCGTCGGTCGAGGAGGAGAGTCCGACCAGAGTCACTTCGGCGCCCGCGGCGGCGAGGCGGCGCGCTTCGATCTCGGCGTACTGGCCGACCGCGCCGAAGTCGGGCGGCAGCCAGTCGCAGATGGAGAGCAGGCGCTTCAACTCGAGGTCGGAGCCGGCTCGGCCGCCCGGACCCCGCGCACGCCGCCGCTCGCCAGCTCGCGCAGGAACCAGCGATAGGTCGAAGCGATGCCATGGCCGATGTCGACGCGGTGGCGCCAGCCGAGGTCGCGCAGCTTCGAGACGTCGAGGAGCTTGCGCGGCGAGCCGTCGGGCTTCCCCGCGTCCCACTCGATGGCGAGCTCCGGCGCGACGGCGTCGCGCACCAGCTCGGCGAGGCTGCGGATCGGCAGATCCTCGCCGGTGCCGACGTTGACGTGCTCGTCGCCCTCGTACTCGCGCATCAGGAACACGCAGGCGTCGGCGAGATCGTCGACGTGCAGGAACTCGCGCCGCGGCGCGCCGGTGCCCCAGAGCGTCACCGCGCGGTCGCCGCGCTCCTTCGCCTCGTGGAACTTGCGGATCATCGCCGGCAGGACGTGCGACGACTCGAGGTCGAAGTTGTCGCCCGGACCGTAGAGGTTGGTCGGCATCGCCGAGATGAAGTCGCAGCCGTACTGGCGGCGGTAGGCCTGGCAGAGCTTGATGCCGGCGATCTTGGCGACGGCGTACGGCTCGTTGGTGGGCTCGAGCGGCCCGGTGAGCAGGGCGTCCTCCGCCATCGGCTGCGGCGCCTCGCGCGGGTAGATGCAGGAGCTGCCGAGATAGAGCAGCTTCTTCGCCCCGGTCCGCCAGGCGGCGTGCACCACCGTGGCGTGGATCATCAGGTTGTCGTAGATGAACTCCGCCGGCCGCCGCGAGTTCGCCCAGATGCCGCCGACCGTGCCGGCAACGAGGTAGACGTACTCCGGCCGGTGGGCGTCGAACCAGCGGTCCACTGCCGCCTGGTCGCGCAGATCGAGCTCGTCGCGGCCGGCCGTCAGCAGATTGCCGAAGCCCTCCTTCGCCAGGCGCCGGGTCACCGCCCCGCCGACCAGACCGCGGTGGCCGGCGACGTAGATCCTGGCGTCGAGCGGGATTTCTCGCGGAATCGTCACTGGCGAATTGTAGCGCCAACCGATCGTGGGTCCGTTGCCGGCCTCCGATCGTGGTGGGCCTGGCGACTTCCGCCGCATCGGCCACTCCGGTCGAGTCGGGCGGCGCCGGCGAGCCGTGGGACTACGACGCCTGCACTACAACCGCCCAGCGCTGCAACGCCTGGATCTTCAAAGACGGCTTCGAAGGCGGCGACGGCGCCCTCTGGTAGG
>JBGARM010000271.1:0-4667 GCA_044230215.1 Thermoanaerobaculia bacterium
GGTCCTGCCCGCTTCGAGCAGCAGCGGACCCAGAACGTGGCGGACCGGGAAATACCAATCGGTCGGCTCGTCGTAGCGCAGGGCGTCCTCCAGCCCGACCGCTTCGCTGAGCCTGGCGATCGCGCCGTCCCAGTCGCCGCGGCTGCGTGCCATCTCGGCGCCCGAGAGATCGCGCGCGATCTGGGCCAGCGCGGTGACCGGATTGAAGCCCTGTGTCGCCACCCCCGGCCGCAACCAAAAGTTGCGCTCGGCTTCGGCGCTCTCCTTGCCGGCCTCTTCGAGGTTGCCGAGACGCGCCTGGGCGATGGCGCGCGCGATGTGCGCCACCGCCGAGGCATAGGCGAATTCGGCCGGCGGCAGCGGTTCGGCGAGGACCCCCTGCCAGCGACCGAAGCGCACCAGCGTCCACACCGGATAGGCGAGCCAGCCGTCGTAGCCCGGCATCGCGCGCAGCATCTCGAGCGGCAGGCGCGCCGCGGTGTCGCGCGCCGCGGCATAGGCGGCGGCGCTCCTGCCCTCCATCTGCGCCGCAAACCAGAGGAACTGGTGGTTGTGGGCGGCGTACATCGGATAGATCAGGAAGTTGCCGGCCTGCGGCAGGTAACCGCCGTCGGCGGCGACGGCGCGCTCGTTGGCGAGCGCCGAGTCGGCGTAGCGGCCGACACGTTGAAAGATGTGCGACGGCATGTGCACGAGATGCCCGGCGCCGGGCATGCTGGCGCGCAGGCGTTCCGCCGCGCCGACCGCACGCTCCGGCCGCGTCGAGGCCTCGACCGAATGAATATAGAGATGGCAGAGCCCCGGATGATCCGGCGCCTCGGCCAGGGCACGCTCGAGCAGGCCGACGATCTCCGGCGTCCAGGCCTTCGCGGTGCCGTCGGTTTCGTAGAGATCCCAGGGATGGAGGTCGAGCAGCGCCTCGGCGGCGAGGTAGGCGACGTCGGCGTCGTGCGGCAAGGCCTTCGCCGTCGCGCGCATCGCCTCGGCATAGGCGGTGTCGAGCGCCGCCTGGCCCTCGGGGGTCGTCGGCGCCGGATCGCTGTAGCGCTTCGAGACCGCTTCGATCAGCGCGCGCTCGGCGGCTGTCGCCCCAGCGGCGTGCTCGCGCGCCGCCTTGGCTGCCGCATTCGCGGCCACCGTGCGCTCCGGTGTCGCCGGGAAGTTGATGTGCGGTCCGAGAGCGAGCGCGACGCCCCAGTTGCAGATGCCGCAGGTGGGGTCGATCGCCACCGCGGCGCGGAACGAGCGCTCGGCCTCCTCGAGGTTGAAGGCGAACATCAGCCGCAGCCCCTGATCGAAGTAGCGCTGCGCCTGCGGCAGGTAAGTCGAGATCGTGCGGTGGTAGTCGCCGAGGTTGTCGAACAGCGGCGCTCGTGCCACCGTTCCGGCGTCGGGGACGGGAGCGCTGGCATGACCCTGCGCCAGCGCGGCGGAGGTGACGAGGCAGGCGACTGCGATTGCCAGGCACGGCGACGGGCGCATGAAAGACCTCCTTGCAGGAGCCGGGCGGGAGCCGGAGCCCCGCCTAAGCGTTCGGTGTCGGCATTCTAGGCAAAAGGGCGTGGCCGCGACACTTTCGCGGCTCGGAGCCGGCGCCACCTCTCCGGGGGCCGGCCCCACCGGCTGCTAAAGTGGGCGCGAATGTCCGCCGCCACCACCATCGATTTCGCCAAGGAACTCAATCCCGACCAGCTCGCCGCCATCACCCACGGGGACGGTCCGCAGCTGGTCCTCGCCGGCGCCGGCTCCGGCAAGACCCGCGTCATCACCTACCGCATCGCCTGGCTGGCGCAGGAGCGCGGCGTCGATCCGGCTTCGATCGTCGCCGTCACCTTCACCAACAAGGCGGCCGGCGAGATGCGCGACCGCGTCGAGCGCCTGCTCAACGTCTTCCCGCTGCCGACCTTCGTCGGCACCTTTCACCGCTATGCCCTGACCCTGCTGCGGCGCTACGGCGAACGCGTCGGCCTGCCGCGCGACTTCGCCATCCTCGACACCGACGACCAGAAGCGTCTCGTCACCCAGGCCATGCAGGCCGAAGGCGTGTCCGAAACCAGCTTCCCCCCGCGCACCCTCCTGGCGGCGATTTCCGGCGCCAAGAACCGGCTGCTTTCGCCCGCCCAGTACGAGCGCGAAGCGAAGGACTTCTTCGAGCAGCGGGTGGCGCGGGTCTACCGCCGCTACCAGTCGCTGGTGGCGCAGGCTTCGGGGGTCGACTTCGACGACATGATGAGCCTGGCGGTGAAGTTGTTCACCGAACACAAGGACATCGCCGATCGCCTGCGCAGTCGCACCCGCTACCTGCTGGTCGACGAGTTCCAGGACACCAACCAGGCACAGCTCACCCTGGTCTCCGAGCTCGCCGGGCCGAACGGCAATCTCACCGCCGTCGGCGACGAGGATCAGGGCATCTATCGCTGGCGCGGCGCCGACGTCACCCACATCCTCGAGTTCGAGCGCCATTTCCCGGGCGCCGCGGTGCGCAAGCTCGAACGCAACTACCGCTCGACCGGCACGATCCTCGATGCCGCCAACGCCGTGGTCTCGAACAATCAGCTGCGGCGCGGCAAGAAGCTGTGGACGGCCGCCGGCCGCGGCGAAAAGGTCGCCCTGCATCGCGCCGGCGACGAGATCGAAGAGGCCGCCTGGGTGGTCGAAACCCTCACCCGCCTGCGCGGCCGGCATGCGCTTTCCGACATGGCGATCCTCGTCCGCACCAACGCCCAGACGCGGGTCTTCGAGGACGAGTTCTTCCGTCACCGGATTCCGTACACCATGGTCGGCGGCGTGCGCTTCTACGAGCGCGCCGAGATCAAGGACCTGGTCGCGTACCTCCGGCTGCTGCGCAACCCGCGCGACAGCTTCTCGCTGTCGCGCATCCTCAACGTGCCGCCGCGCGGCATCGGCAAGACCACGGCGGCGATGCTCGACGAACGGGCGGCAAAGCTCGGCGCGACCCTCTGGGACGTCCTCGAGGTCGATCCGCTGGAGAGCTTCCCGGCGCGCGCCGCGACCGCTCTGCGCGCCTTCAAGGCGCTCGTTCACCAGTTGCGCGCGGCAGCCGAAGAGCTGCCGTTGCCGGCGCTCCTCGACGAGCTGCTGGCGAAGACCGGCTACACCGACATGTTCCGGCGCGAGAACGAAGAGGAGCAGGCCAAGCTCGAGAACATCCGCGAGTTCCTCTCGGCGGCGCAGAACTTCACCGAGTCGAAGAGCTACGGCAGCGGCGAGGACGACGATCTCCTGACCGCGTTTCTCGACCATGTCGCGCTGGTCTCCGACCTCGACTCCTGGGACGGCGAGAAGGGCGTCAGCCTGATGACGCTGCACAGCGCGAAGGGGCTCGAGTTTCCGGTCATCTTCCTGCCCGGTCTCGAGGACGGGCTCCTGCCGCACTGGAACTCCCAGGGCAAGAGCGAGGACCTCGAGGAGGAGCGCCGGCTGTTCTACGTCGGCATGACGCGGGCGAAGGAGAAGCTCCATCTCTCCTGCTGCCGGCGGCGCCGGATCGCCGGCGCCTACCAGGACCAGCGCGAGTCGCCGCTCCTCGCCGAGGTGCCGATGGCTCTCCTCGACGCCTCCGCCAGCCCGCGGATCTATCAGACCGAGCGCACCCGTCCGATCGAAGAGTTCTATGGCCGGCCACAAGCGCTGCCGCCGCTGCCCGCCGCCGGAACGCGCGGCCCCAAGCGCGGCAGCCGCGTTCGCCATCCCACCCTGGGCCAGGGCGTGGTGCTGGAGCTCGAGGGCGAGGGCGAGGATGCCAAGTTCACCATCTTCTTCGAGCGCGCCGGCAAGAAGAAGCTCATCGCGCGCTACGCCACGCTCGAGCTGCTCTAGCCGCGGGCTGCCGCCGGCGTCGGCCTACGGCGCAAGGCCACTCCACAGCGCCGGATCGCCGCTCTCGAAGCCGTCGAGGAAGAGGGCCGCGCCGCGGTAGCGCAGCGTCACCAGATCGCGGTCGAAGCCGCCGGTCGGGCGCTCGTACCAGGTGCTGCCGGTCACCACCACCGCCGCGTCGCTGGTGATCGCCAGGGCGGCCGCCTGCGAGGGTTGACCGGCGACCGGGGCGTGCCGGCTGGTCCAGAGCGGCACCCCGTCGCCGGCCAGCGCGGCGACGAAGATCGTCTCGCCCTGCGCGGCATCGCTGTCGTAGCCGGCGGCATAGGGATGTCCCGCGGCATCGCTGGCGATCGAGAAAAAGTAGCCGTTCGCCACCACGCCGCCGTCGAAGCTCCGCGACCACAGCGGCACGCCGGCGGCGTCGAACGCCGCGATCAACGGCGCGAGGTGATTGGGAGCGATCTCGCTCGCGCCCGCGACGTAGATGCGGCCATCGGCGGCCAGCGTCATGCCGTAGGCCCAGTCGCTGTCGCCGGCCGGGTTGCGCGAGGTCGCGAGCCAGAGGCGTTGACCGGAGGCGTCGATTCGCGCCACCGCGAGGTCGTTGCCCAGTCCGGAGTTCATCGCCCAGGTGCCGGCGACGAGAACGGTGTCGCCGTCGATGGCGAGTCCGACCGCCCGGTCGTGGGCGAAGCCCAGCGGCGAACCCTCCGTCTTCACCCAGGCGAGCTCGCCCGTCGCGGAGTACTTCCACAGGGCGAGGTCGGCGCTGTCGCCCACGGTCGCGGATCCGGCGACGTAGACCGCCCCGGCGGCGTCGACGG
>JBGARM010000272.1:0-4665 GCA_044230215.1 Thermoanaerobaculia bacterium
GTTCATCCTGCAGCCAATCCGGCGGCGCCGCCGCGACGTCCGCCGGCAGGGCGACGGTCACCGAGTCGACGCCGGCCGCGAGCAGACGGCCGACCGTCCAGGCGAGCAGCGGTTGGCCGGCGATCGATTCGAACTGTTTGGAGAGAGTGCCGCCGAAGCGCAGGCCGCGTCCCGCGGCGGGGACGACGGCGTGCACCGGCGTGGCTGGAATGAGACGAGACGAAAGCAGGCTGCCGGACCGGTCCATATCGCGCCCCGGACCGCCCGCTTCAGACCGTCATGATGTCTTTTTCCTTGTGCTCGAGGACCTTCGCGACCTCTTCGATCTCGCGGTCGTGGAGCTTCTGGATCTCCTCGAGCGCGCGGCGCTCGTCGTCCTGACCGAGCTCGTGCTCCTTCTCGAGCTTCTTCAGCTTGTCGTTCGCCTCGCGCCGCGCCAGACGGATCTGGGTGCGCGCGTGCTCGGCGATCTCGTGCGCCTTCTTGACCAGCTCCTTGCGGCGATCCTCGGTCGGCTGCGGGATCGGAATCCGCACGGTCTTGCCGTCGCTCATCGGATTGAGACCGAGGTCGGACTTCTGGAGCGCCCGCTCGATCGCCGGGATCTGCTTCGCGTCCCAGGGCTGCGCCATCAGCATCGTCGCGTCGACCACGGTCAGCGTCGCCACCTGCTTGAGCGGCGTCGGCGTGCCGAAATAGTCCACCGTCACTCCGTCGAGCAGTCCCAGTGTGGCGCGCCCGGTGCGCAGCCGCTTGAGCTCGGCATGG
The DNA here is from genome assembly GCA_044230215.1 of Thermoanaerobaculia bacterium. Classification (GTDB taxonomy): domain Bacteria; phylum Acidobacteriota; class Thermoanaerobaculia; order Multivoradales; family JAGPDF01; genus JAGPDF01. The sequence goes on from JBGARM010000272.1 coordinate 769, forward strand.
AGATGCTCGATCGCCTGCTTCATCTTGACTTCGGCTTCCTGGTGAATCGCCTTCATCCGATCCTCCTCGTGCGCCTGCTCTTGTTCCGACGCCGCACCCGTTGCAGGCTGCGCCGGGGCTTCCAGCCGATCATCCCCGGCAACGCCAGAAGAGTCAATTCGCGCGCCCGGCGGTCTCCGTCCGGTGAACGATCGAGCCGACGCGCTCGCCGCAGACGACGCGGCGGATGTTGCCTTCCAGGGTGAGGTTGAAAATGCCGATCGGCAGTCCGTTGTCGCGGCAGAGGCTGATCGCCGCGGCGTCCATGAACCGCAGATCCCGTTCCAGAACCTGCTGGTAGGTCACCTCGGAGAGGAGCTTCGCCGACGGATCCTGGCGCGGATCGGCGGTGTAGACCCCGTCGACGCGCGTCGCCTTGAGCAGAATCTCGGCGTGGATCTCGTTGGCGCGCAGAGCCGCCGCCGAGTCGGTGGTGAAGAACGGGTTCCCCGTGCCGCCGGCGAAGATGACCGCGCGCCCCTTCTCGAGGTGGCGTATCGCGCGGCGGCGGATGAACGGCTCGGCCACCGACCGGATTTCGATCGCCGTCTGCACCCGCGTCGGGACGTTGCGCTTTTCGAGCGCGTCCTGCAGCGCCAGGGCGTTGATCACCGTGGCGAGCATCCCCATGTTGTCGCCGGTCACCCGGTCGATTCCCTGCTGGCTGGCCGCCACGCCGCGGATGATGTTGCCGCCGCCGATCACGATCGCCAGCTGGACGCCGAGCCGATGCACCTCGGCGATCTCGTTGGCGATCCCCGAAACCACTCCAGCGTCTATGCCGAAGCTCTGCGTGCCCATGAGGGCTTCACCGGAGAGCTTGAGCAGAACCCGCTTGTAGGCCGGACGGAATTCGGGGATCTCCGCCATGACCCGGGTCAGCCCTGCGTCATGCCGGCGACTTCGGCAGCGAAGTCCTTCTCTTCCTTCTCGATGCCTTCGCCGAGCTTGAAGCGCACGAAGCGCGTGACGTTGATGTTCTCGCCCGTCTTGGCGGTGGCCGCCTGCAGCATCTGCTGCACGGTGATGTTGGGGTCGCGCACGGACGGCTGATCGAGCAGGCACACCTGCGAGTAGAAGCTTCCGAGCTTGCCGTCGACGATCTTGTCGACGACGTTGGCCGGCTTGCCGGACTCGAGCGCCTGGTCGCGGTAGATCGCCTTCTCGCGTTCGAGGATCTCCGCCGTCACCTCGGCGCGCTCGACGTAGCGCGGCTCGGCCGCCGCAATGTGCATCGCGACGTCGCGGACGAGCTCCTGGAACTCCTCGGTGCGGGCGACGAAGTCGGTCTCGCAGTTGACCTCGATCAGCACGCCGATCTTGCCGCCGGCGTGAATGTAGGAGGAGACCAGCCCCTCGGCGGCGACGCGGCCGGAGCGCTTGGCCGCAGCGGCCAGGCCCTTCTTGCGCAGCAAGTCCACCGCCTGCTCGAAGTTGCCGCCGGTCTCGGTCAGCGCATTCTTGCAGTCCATCATCCCCGCGCCGGTGCGCTCGCGGAGCTCCTTGACCATCTGGGCCGTAATCTGCATGTCGATTCTCTCTTTTCTAGCCGGCGGGCAAGAAAACGGGGTCAGGCGATCGGCGATTCCGCTGCCATCGACTGACCCCAAGTTCGGGCAATGCGCCTGTCGCCCGCCGGACCGTTGTTGAGTGGAACTAGACCAATCTGGTTCAGGCCAGCGGCGCGGCCACGTCGCCATCCTTGGCGGACATGGCGACTGCCTCGGACTCCGGGGCGTCCTTCGCCTCGACCATCATCTCCTGCTGCAGGGCGTTCGCCCCGGCCATGTAGGAGTCGGCGATGCGCGAGAGGAAGAGCCGGATGGTGCGAATGGCGTCGTCGTTGCCCGGGATGACGTAGTCGATGAGCTCGGGATCGCAGTTCGTGTCGACGATGCCGATGACCGGAATGCCGAGCTTGTTGGCCTCGGCGACGGCGATCGCCTCCTTCTTCGGATCGACGACGAAGATCGCGTCCGGCAGGGCCTCGAGCTCGCGCACGCCCTCGAGGTTGCGGTTCATCCGCTCGCGTTCGCGGTCGAAGCGCAGGCGCTCCTTCTTGGTCGTGACGCCGCCCTCTTCGGCGAGCCGGGCCTCGATCTCGAGCAGACGATCGACGGACTGCCGGATGGTGACGAAGTTGGTGAGCGTGCCGCCCAGCCAGCGATGGGTCACGAAGTACTGACCGCAACGGCGAGCTTCCTCGGCGACCGCGTCCTGGGCCTGGCGCTTGGTGCCGACGAACAGCAGCCGGCGACCCTCCTGCCCGAGCCGGTAGACGAACTCCGCCGCCTCGCGGAACTGCTTCAGGGTCTTCGCCAGATCGATGATGTAGATCCCGTTGCGCTTGCCGAAGATGTAGGGCTTCATCTTCGGATTCCAACGCCGGGTCTGGTGGCCGAAGTGGACCCCCGCCTCGAGCAGCTCTTGCATCGTGATTTCGACCACGAATCTCTCTCCTTAGATCTGTCTGACTGCCAGGCTGAGCTGCGTGCTGAAGATTCTCAAGATTCGCAAGATTCGCAGGCGATCAACGCTTGCTGAACTGGAAGCGCGCGCGAGCGCCCTTCTGGCCGTACTTCTTGCGCTCTTTCTTGCGAGGATCGCGGGTCAGGAGACCGGCGCTCTTCAGCCGTTCGCGCAGCGCGATGTCGAATACGAGCAGGGCGCGGCTGATGCCGTGGCGGATCGCTCCCGCCTGGCCCGAGTTGCCGCCGCCTTCGACGGTGACGAAGATGTCGAACTTCTCCCCCGTCTCGGTCAGCACCAACGGCTGCCGCACGACCATCCGCAGCACCGGGTTGGGGAAGTAGCCGTCGAGGGTGCGGCCGTTGACTTCCAAGCCACCCGCTCCGGGGCGCATGAACACGCGGGCGGTCGAAGTCTTCCGACGGCCGGTTCCGTAATACTGGGAGATGTGCTCCTGGTTCACTTTTCCACTCCTCCTACATCTTTACCGAAGCGAGGTCGAAGGCCGACGGCTTCTGCGCCTTGTGCGGATGCTCCGCACCGGCATAAACCTTCAGCTTGCGGCGGATCTTGCGCCCGAGCTTGGTCTTGGGAAGCATGCCGAACACCGCGCTCTCGACGATCCGGGTGGGGTGCTTGGCGCGGACTTCGAAGGCCTTCGGCGACTTCAGGCTGCCGGGCTGGGTGGTCGTGTGACGGTAGTAGACCTTGGTCTCTTCCTTGGTGCCCGAGAGGTGGACCTTCTCGGCGTTCAGGACGATCACGAAATCGCCGCAGTCGACGTGCGGGGCCCAGAACGGCTTTCCCTTGCCCATCAACAACTTGGCGATGGTCGAGGAGAGGCGTCCCACAGGCACGCCGGCGCCGTCGATGACGAACCACTGGCGCTCGATTTCAGCCGGCTTGGGGCTCACAGTACTCTTCATTTCATCTTCTCCAGACGGTTTCTCCAGCGACTAGCGGAGGAATCGGTTCTGCGGGTCTGCTGGGCTGGATCGGATCCGGCACTTCAGCGCAGAGAGCCTGAAATCATAAAGATCGCCCGGGACAGTCAAGTCTGCGCACGGGGGCGCAGACCGGAACCGCCCGCGCCTCGAGCGCGGCTCGCCCCCCACGATAGACTTCCCGGACACCATGCCGGAGACCGGATCGGAAGTCCTCGCAGAAGCTACCGCAATCGAGCCCCTGAAGCAAAAGGACGCTGCCCGGATCCGGGCGATGTTCGGCCGGGTCGCCCGCCGCTACGACCTGCTCAACCACCTGCTCTCGGCCTCGCTCGACCGGGTCTGGCGGCGCAAGCTCGCCCGGTCCCTCGTCCTCCCCCCCGGTTCCCGCGTCCTCGACCTCTGCTGCGGCACCGGCGACCAGGCCCTGGCGCTGCGCCGTCCC
>JBGARM010000273.1:0-4393 GCA_044230215.1 Thermoanaerobaculia bacterium
ACCTGCGGGCTGCGCGCGAACTGGCCGGAGCCGTCGTTCAGCCAGAGCGTGTCGGGAGCGTAGAACTCGGTGACGTAGGCGTCGATGTCGCCGTCGCCGTCGATATCGCCGAGTGCCACCGAGTGGCTGTCCGAGCCCTCGGGGAGGCTCCAGCCCTGGAGGAAGCCGCTGCCGGCGGCAAGGCCTGCGGTCGTTGCAACTGCCAGCGTGAGCGCCGTCGCCAGCATTCGTCCTGCTGCACAGGGGTTCGCCATGCCCGATTCTCCCGGTCGCCAGTGGAGTCGATGCGCCTCCGGCCGCAACGGAGCCGGTCGGGGACGTAGTCTTGGTCTTGCCGCCATTCTAGATGGCGCGCTCCGTCGGCCGAAATGGACATCGCTCGCCGGGCGGCTCGCCGGGCGCTACTCGTTGCGGTGGAAGCGGTAGGTAGCCAGCCCGAGGACGACGGTGGCGAAGAGGGCGAGCGCCGCGAGCTCGGGCGCCACGTCCATCGGGCCGACGCCCTTGAGGAAGATCCCCCGCACGACGACCAGGAAGTGGCGCATCGGGTTGGCGAGGGTGAGGATCTGGAAGAGCCGCGGCATGTTCGCCACCGGAAACATGAAGCCCGACAGCAGCACCATCGGCATGTAGGCGAGGAAGGCGGAAAGGAAGGCCTCCTGCTGCGTCTTCGAGATGGTCGAGATCAGCAGGCCGTTGCCGAGCGCGCAGGCGACGAAGAGAAGGGTCGCGGCCAGGAGCAGCAGCGGGCTGCCGCGAAACGGCACCCGGAACCACAGCAGCGCCATGCCGGTGATCAGCACCAGGTCGACGAGCGCGATGAGCGCGAACGGAATCGTCTTGCCGAGGATGAGCTCGATCGGCCGCAGCGGCGAGACCGCGAGCTGCTCGAGCGTGCCGAGCTCGCGCTCGCGCACCACCGCGAGGGCGGTCAGCAGCTGGCAGACGAGGCTCAGGAGCAGACCGATGACCGCCGGCACGTTGTAGTTGCGGCTGGCGAGGTCGGGGTTGTACCAGGCGCGCGAACGCACCTCGAGGGGCGGCGCGCGGCCGGCGAGCGAGCGGGCGAGGGCGACGTCCTGGACGATGCGCTCGGCGTGGCCCTTGGCGATCGTTGCCTGGTTCGAGTTGGTGCCGTCGAAGAGGAGCTGGACGGTCGCCGCGCCGTCCGAGAGGTTCCGGGCGTAGCCGGGCGGAATGGCCAGGGCGAGGGCGGCGCGGCCGTGCTCGAGTGCGTCCGCGAGGTCGCCATCGCGCTCCGCCGTCGCCACGACGTCGAAGTAGCCGCCGGCGGTGAAGGCGGCGACGAGGTCGCGGCTCTCCCGGCTGCGGTCGTGGTCGAGCACGATCGTCGGCGTGTGCCGCACGTCGGTCGAAACCGCGTAGCCGAAGACCAGGAGCTGGACGATCGGCGCGACGATCACCAGCCGGGCCATGCGCGGGTCGCGGAAGACCTGATGCAGCTCCTTCTTCACCATCCAGCCGACGCGGCCGAGGGCGGCGCGCATCAGTCGAGCTCCTTGCGGAACGAGCGCACCGCGAGGGCGAGCCCGACGACGGCGAAGCCGAGCATCAGCAGCGCCTGATAGCGCAGCACTCCGATGCCGACGCCTTTGAGGAAGATGCCGCGCGTCACCACCAGGAAGTAGCGCGCCGGGACGAGGTAAGAGATCGCCCGCAGCACCGGCGGCATGTTCTCGATGGCGAACATGAATCCGGAGAGCAGGAAGGCGGGGAGGAAGGTCGCGACGAGAGCGATCTGGGTGGCGAGCACCTGCGAGCGGGATACCGCCGAGATGAAAAGGCCCAGGCCGAGGCTGCCGCAGAGGAAGAGGAACGAGAGCGGGAGCAGCAGCAGCACGCTGCCGCGGAACGGCACGCCGAAGAGGGCGGCGCCGAGGACCGAAACCCCGGCGACATCGACGAGTCCGATCGCCAGATAGGGCAGGAGCTTGCCGAGCACGACCTCGAGCCGGGAAACGGGCGTCGAGGCGAGCTGCTCCATGGTGCCGCGCTCCCACTCGCGGGCGATGGTGAGCGAGGTGAGCATCGCCGCGATGACCATCATGATGACCGCCACCAGGCCGGGAACGATCATGTTGCGGCTGGCGAGCGTCTCGTTGTACCAGACCCGCGACTGGGCGACGAGCGGCAGCGTCAGGCGCTCGCCGTGCAGCACGATGCGCTGGCCGAAGGCGGCCGCCACGCCCTCGGCGTAGGCGAGAGCGATCGTCGCGGTGTTGGCGTCGGAGCCGTCGAGCAGCACCTGGACGGTCGCCGTCCGTCCGGCGCCCAGATCGGCGGCGAAGCCGGGCGGCACGACCAGCACCAGGCGCGCCGTGCCGCGGGCGAAGAGGCGGGCGGCGTCGGCGGCGCGTTCGGGGCGGGCCGAGAGGTGGAAGTAGCCCGAGGAGAGGAAGCCGTCGACGAGCTCGCGGCTCTCTCGGCTGCGGTCCTGGTCGACCACGGCGAGGGCGATGTCGCGCACGTCCCAGACGATGGCGTAACCGAAGATGACCAGCAGCAGCAGCGGCAGGGCGAAGGCGAGCAGCAGGCTCCGGCGGTCGCGACGCAGCTGCAGCGTCTCCTTGCGCGCCATCGCCCAGAGTCGGGCCGGGTCGAGGCGGGACATCCCTACTCCACCACCGCGCCGCCGGCCGACTCGACGAGCGAAATGAAGACGTCCTCGAGCGACGGCGCGATCTCGGCGAGGCCGGTGACGGCGACACCGCGTTCCGCGAGCCGGCGAGGCAACGCGGCGAGGGCGCTGTCGCGGTCGCCGACCGTGACGTGGAGGTCGCGCCCGAAGAGACCGGCCCGCACCACTCCAGGGGCGCCGTCGAGCGCCGCGAGCGCGCCGAGAGCATCGGGCGTCCGCAGCTCGAGGAGCTGTTCGCCGGCGGCAGCGCGCAGGCCGGCCGGCGTGTCGAGGGCGATCAACCGGCCGCGGTTCATCAGCGCCAGCCGGTGGCAGGCCTCCGCCTCCTCCATGTAGTGGGTGGTGACGAAGACGGTCGTGCCGCCCCCGGCCAGATCGTAGATCAGGTCCCAGAAGCGCCGGCGCGAGATCGGATCGACGCCGGAAGTCGGCTCGTCGAGGAAGAGGATCGGCGGCTCGTGCAGCACCGCGCAGCCGAGGGCGAGGCGCTGCTTCCAACCGAGCGCGAGCTCGCCGGCCGGCCGGTCGCGCTCGCCGGCGAGCCCGGCCATCTCGATCACCCAGGCACGCCGCGCCGCGAGGCGCGGGCCGGAAACGCCGTAGAGGCCGGCGAAGAAGCCGATGTTCTCGTCGACCGTCAGGTCGCCGTAGAGCGAGAAGAGCTGCGACATGTAGCCGATCGAGCTCTTGATCGCCGGGCGTTCGGTCAGGATGTCGAAGCCGGCGACGAGGCCGCTGCCGGAGGTCGGAGCGAGCAGGCCGTTGAGCATCTTGATCGTCGTTGTCTTGCCGGCGCCATTGGGCCCCAGGAAACCGAACACCTCGCCCGTGGCGACGGCGAAAGAGACCCGGTCCACCGCGACGAAGTCGCCGAAGCGCTTCGACAGATCGTGAACCTCGACCGCCGTCGGCGCTTGTGCCGCCGCTCGCCCGGGCGCGCTCATGCGGCGACACCCTCCGCGGCGGCGATGCGGGCGAGGAAGACGTCCTCGAGCCCCGGCGCGATGGGCGCGACGCTGGCCGCCGGGTGCCCGGCGGCGGCAAGCTCTGCCGGCAGGGTCGCGACGGCTCGCGGGTCGGCGACGGTGACGTGCAGGGTCTCGCCGAAAAGCTGCGCCGAGGCGACTCCCGGGAGCCCCTCGACGACCCGGCGGGCCGCGCGCGCCCGCGGCAGGCGGACCTCGAGCAGCGTGCCCCGGAACTCGGCGGCAAGGGCCCGCGGCGCGTCGAGAGCGAGAATACGCCCGGCGTGGAGCAGGGCGAGGCGGTCGAATCTCTCGGCCTCGTCGAGGTAGGAGGTGGAGACGATCGCGGTCACCCCGCGGCCGACCATCTCGTGGACGATGCGCCAGAGGTCGCGGCGGGAGACCGGATCGACGCCGAAGGTCGGCTCGTCGAGCAGCAGCACGCGCGGCTCGTGGATGAGGGCACAGGAGAGGCCGAGCTTCTGCTTCATGCCGCCGGAGAGGGCGCCGGCCAGCCGGTCGCGGAACGGCCCGAGATTGGAGAAGGCGAAGAGGCGTTCGCGGCGCAGGGCGCGCTCGCCGCGCGGCACGCGGAAGAGATCGGCGTAGAACTCGAGGTTCTCGTCCACCGTGAGATCGGTGTACAGCCCGAAGCGCTGCGACATGTAGGCGAGGCGCGGTTTGACCGCCTCCGGGTCGGCAACCACCGAGATGCCGTCGACGAGCGCGTCGCCGGCGGTGCCCCGCAGGACGCCGGCGCGCCACCCCA
>JBGARM010000273.1:4403-4649 GCA_044230215.1 Thermoanaerobaculia bacterium
CTGGGTGGGGGTGGGGCCGGCCCCAGCGGGGCCCCGGCGGCCCCTGCGCGCGCCGGGGCCGCCTTCGACGCCCCCCCCGCCCACGGCGAGGCGCTCGGCGCGCGCGCCGAAGCTCCGGGTCAGGCCGCGCACCGAGACCGCCGCCGGGGCGGCGTCGGTCTTCACAGCGCCTCGACCAGCCTGACGTCGGCCGGCAGGCCGGGTTTCAGCTCCTGGCCGGCGTCGCCGGTGATCCGAACCTTGACC
>JBGARM010000274.1:0-4646 GCA_044230215.1 Thermoanaerobaculia bacterium
GGGCTCGCCGACGACTTCCTGAACCAGCTCGCCTCGGGCAGCCCCGATCCCGCCGAGCAGAGCGAGCTCTTCGGCGCGGCGCTCGCGGCGGGGGATTTCGACGGCGACGGCATCGACGACCTGGCGATCGGCATCCCGCAGAATCGCACCGGGGCGCCCTGGGCCGGGGCGGTCCAGATTCACTACGGCCGCGCCGGCGGAATCCAGCTGGTGGGTGAACATCTGCTGCGTCCGGGGGCCGCCGGCATTCCGGGTCCGCCGGAGAACGGCGCCCGCTTCGGGCTCGCGCTCGCCGCCGGGAACTTCGACGGCGACGCCTACGCCGACCTCGCGGTCGGAGCGCCGAACGACGACGTCGGAGCCGCCGCCGACGCCGGTTCGGTGACCGTCTTCCACGGCGGAGCGAACGGCCTGCTGCCCTACGCCGGCTATCTGATCTCGCAGGACGAAGTCGACATCGCCGACACCGCCGAGGCCGGTGAGGGCTTCGGCTACTCTCTCGCGGCCGGCGACTTCGACGGCACCGGCCACGACGATCTGGCGATCGGCGTGCCGTTCGAGGACGGTCTGGGCGCCGTTCAAGTGCTCTTCGGCAGCCAGTGGGGCCTGCTGTTCGCCAACAACCAGATCTATCGCCGGGCGGGTCTGGGGCAGCCCAGCACCGACGGTCGCTTCGGCTGGGCGCTCGCGTCCGGCGACTTCGACGGCGATGGCCGCGCCGATCTCGCCATCGGCGATCCGGAGTTCGACTTCACGGTCAGCGGCAACCTGCGTCAGAACGCCGGCGCCATCCACGTGATCTACGGCTCGACGGCCGGGCCGCCTTCGTGGTTCGATCTTGCCCGCACCGACTTCCTGCACCAGGGCAATCTCTACGGCGCCACCGCGCAGCAGACCGACGACTACTTCGGCCAGGCGCTCGCCGCCGGAGACTGGAACGGCGACGGTCGCGACGACCTCGCCGTCGGGCAGCCGGGGGAGAACCTCGGCGGCGTCGATCGCGGAGGCGTGACGATCCTCACCGGCGACTCTCCGGGTGGGCTCGCGCACTACTACGGCTTCCTCTCGCCAGGGCTGTCGGGTCTCCCCGGACTGACCCAGGACGCTCAGGCGGCCGGGATGGCGCTCGCCAGCGGCGACTTCGACGCCAACGGCCACGCCGATCTCGTCCTCGGCCTGCCGTGGAGCGACGTCGCCGGCATCGGTCTCGACACCGGCGCCGAGGTCGTGTTCTACGGCGCGCTGTTCGCCGACGGCTTCGCCATCTCCTCGACGAGCTACTGGGCGGTCCAGCCCTGAGGCGGCGCGCGGCGGCGCGCGGGACCCGCCGCGCAGCATAAACTGCGGCCGATGTGTCGCCCAATGCAGGAGAGGTCGTGAGCCGGCTCCCTCCGCCGGACGCCGGGGGCGATCCGGCGGCGGAATTCCACGCCGCGCACACGGTCGACCTGCCGCTGGCAGACGGTCTCGGGCCGAAGATCGGTCCCTATCGCATCCTGCAGCTCCTCGGCGAGGGCGGGTTCGGCTCGGTCTTCATGGCCGAGCAGGAGCAGCCGGTGCGGCGCAGGGTGGCGCTCAAGGTGATCAAGGCCGGCATGGACACGCGCCAGGTCATCGCGCGCTTCGAGCAGGAGCGGCAGGCTCTGGCGATGATGGACCATCCGGCGATCGCCCAGGTGCTCGACGCCGGCGCCACCGACACCGGCCGGCCGTATTTCGTCATGGAGCTCGTCCGCGGCGAGCCGGTCACCGAGTACTGCGACAAGCACAACCTCGCGGTCGCCTCGCGCCTCGAGCTCTTCGCCGAGATCTGCGCCGCGGTGCAGCACGCCCACACCAAGGGGATCATCCACCGCGACCTCAAGCCGTCGAACATCCTGGTCGCCTTCGAGGACGGGCGGGCGCGCGCCAAGGTCATCGACTTCGGCATCGCCAAGGCGACCGCCGGCAACCTGACCGACAAGACCCTCTACACCGAGCACCGGGCGCTCGTCGGCACGCCCGAGTACATGAGCCCGGAACAGGCCGAGGGCTCGCTCGACATCGACACGCGGACGGACGTCTACGCGCTCGGCGTGCTGCTCTACGAGCTGCTCACCGGCACGACGCCGTTCGACTCCCGCCGTCTGCGCTCGGCGGCGGCAGGCGAGATCCAGCGCATCCTGCGCGAGGACGAGCCGCCGCGCCCGAGCACCCGCCTCAGCCAGTCGGTCGAGACCGTGGACGCCGTCGCCGCGCATCGCGATACCGAGCCGAAGAAGCTCTCGTCGCAGCTGCGGGGCGAGCTCGACTGGATCGTGATGAAGGCGCTCGAGAAGGATCGCCAGCGACGCTACGAGACGGCGAGCGGCCTGGCGATGGACATCCAGCGCTTCCTCGCCGGCGAATCGGTCTCCGCCGCGCCGCCCTCTGCCGGCTATCGCTTCCGCAAGTTCGTCCGCCGCCACCGCGCGGCGGTGACGGCGGCGGGCCTCGTCGCGGCGGCGCTCGTCGCGGCGGTGGTCGGGATCTCCTGGCAAGCGCGCGAGGCGCGCGCCCAGCGCGACAAGGCCGAGCGGGTCGCCGAGTTCATGGCGGAGATGCTGCGCGGCGTCGAGCCGGGGGTCGCGCGCGGCCGCGACACGACGATGCTCACCGAGATGATGAACGCGGCCGCGGCGCGCATCGAGCGCGGCGAGCTCGCCCGGGCACCGGAGGCCGAGCTCGAGCTGCGCGGCACGATCGGCACCACCTTCCGCGAGCTGGCGCTCTACGACGCGGCGGCGAAGATGCTCGAGCCGGCGGTGCCGCTCGCGCGCGCGCTGCACCCGGGGGACGCCGTGGAAACCGCCGAGGCGGCCGGGAACCTCGCTCAGCTCCTGGACGATCGCGGCGACCTCGCGGCTGCCGAGCCGCTCTATCGCGAGGCGCTGACGATCGACCAGCGGCTCTTCCCGGGCGACGATCCGCGGGTCGCGACCGATCTCAACAACCTGGCGCAGATGCTTGCCGACAAGGGCGACCTCGCGGCGGCCGAGCCGCTCGCGCGGGAGGCGCTCGCCATGCGCCGGCGCCTGTATCCGGGCGACCACGAGGATGTCGCGGAGAGCCTCAACAATCTCGCCACGCTGCTGGGCGGACCGCGCGGACTCGGCGATCTAGCCGCCGCGGAGGCGCTCTTCCGCGAAGCACTGGCGATGAGCCGGCGCCTCTACCCCGGCGACCATCCCCGTGTGGCCGGCGGGATCAACAACCTGTCGGTGGTCCTCAAGAACCGCGGCGATCTCGCCGGCGCCGAGGCCCTGGCGCGCGAAACGCTCGAGATGCGGCGGCGGCTCTTCCCCGGCGACCACCCCTACGTCGCGACCGGCCTCAACAATCTCGCGGTCGTCATGATGGATCGCGGCGAGTTGGTGGAGCCCGAGGCTCTCCTCCGCGAATCGCTCGCGATGCGCCGGCGCCTCTACCCTGAGGGCCACACGAGTATTGCGACCGACCTCTACAACCTGGCCCGCCTGATGTTCGCGCGCGGCGACCTGGCGCAGGCGGAGCCGCTCTATCGCGAGGCTGCGGAGCTCTACGAGCGCACCCAGGGCAAGGCGTACTGGCCGACGGCGAACGCCCGGATGGGGCTCGGTCGCACCCTCGCCGGCCGGCAGCGCTTTGCCGCGGCCGAGCTGGAGCTGCTGGCCGCCGAGAGCGTGCTCGCCAGCGCCCAGGGCGCGCCCGCCGGGCGCCACAACGAATGCGTGGCGGCGCTCGTCGCGCTCTACGAGGCATGGGAGAAGGCCGAGCCCGGCCGCGGCCACGCCGCCGCCGCGACTTCATGGCGGGCCCGGCAGGACGATCCGAAGGCGGGAACGTCCGCGGCGGCCGCGCGATGACCGGCGGGCGCCGCCCATGAGCCTCGCGCCGGGCACGGCCCTCGGGGGCTACCGCATCGTCGCGCCGATCGGCGCCGGCGGCATGGGCGAGGTGTTCCTCGCCCAGGACACCCGGCTCGAGAGGAACGTCGCGCTGAAGATCCTGCCGCGGGCCTTCGCGGCCGACGCCGAACGACTGGGACGATTCGTCCGCGAAGCCAAGGCGGCCTCGGCGCTCAATCACCCGAACATCCTGACCATCCACGAAATCGGTGAGAGCGATGGGCTGCGCTATCTCGCCACCGAGCTCATCGTCGGCGAGACGCTGCGCGCCCGCATCGCCCGCGGCGCGCTGTCGGTCGCCGATGCCCTCGAAGTCGCGGCCCAGGTGGCCGCCGCCTTAGCCGCCGCCCACGAGGCCGGCATCGTCCACCGCGACGTCAAGCCCGAGAACGTGATGATCCGCACCGACGGCCTGGTCAAGGTGCTCGACTTCGGACTGGCCAAATGGAGCGAGCCGCAGGCGGTCGATCCCTACGGCCCGACGCTCGACCGCTCGCACACCCATCCCGGCGTCGTTCTCGGCACGGTCGCCTACATGTCGCCCGAGCAGTCGCGCGGCAAGACCGTCGACGCGCGCACCGACCTGTGGAGCCTGGGCGTCGTGCTCTACGAGATGCTCAGCGGACGGCAGCCGTTCACCGGTGAGTCGTCGACCGACGTGCTGGCCAACATCCTGCATCGCGAACCTCCGCATCTGGCGCTCGCCGGGGAGGAGCTCGCGCCCGAAATCGCCGCCATCCT
>JBGARM010000275.1:0-231 GCA_044230215.1 Thermoanaerobaculia bacterium
AGCTTTCCGCGGCAGGCGCGCGGCTCCTCCTGTGCTCGCACTGCGGACGCCCGAAGGGGGAGCGCAACTTGAAGTACACGCTGCGGCCGGCGGCCGAACGGCTGGCAGCGCTGCTGGGCCGGCCGGTGCTTTTTTCTGAGGACGCGATCGGCGAGCCGGCGGCGGCGGTGGCGGCGAAGCTGGGCGACGGCGACGTGGCACTGCTCGAGAACCTGCGCTTCCACGCCGGCG
>JBGARM010000275.1:241-4623 GCA_044230215.1 Thermoanaerobaculia bacterium
CGGCTCGGCGAGCTGCTCGGCAAGCCGGTCGCGCTGGCGTCCGACTGCGTCGGCCCCGAGGTCGAGAAGCAGGTCGACGGGCTCGGCAAGGGCGGCGTCCTGATGCTCGAGAACCTGCGCTTCCACGCCGGCGAGGAGAAGAACGATCCCGGGTTCGCGCGCGCTCTGGCCGCGCCGGCCACCGCCTACGTCGATGACGCCTTCGGCAGCGCCCATCGCGCCCACGCCTCGGTCACCGGCGTGCTGCCGTATCTCCCGCGCAAGGCGGCGGGGCGCCTCATGGTGCGCGAGGTCGAGGCGCTGGCGAAGCTCCTCGGCGAGCCGCCGCGGCCGTTCGCGGCGATCCTCGGCGGGGCGAAGATCGAGGGCAAGATCGACACCCTCGAAAATCTCCTGCCGCGGCTCGACATCCTGATGGTGGGCGGCGGCATGGCGAACACCTTCCTCGCCGCGCAGGGGCTCGATCTCAAGGCTTCGCTGGTCGAGCGCGACCGCCTCGAGCTCGCCCGCACCATCCTCGAGCGCGCCGCGGCACAGGGCACCGAGGTGCTCCTGCCCAGCGACCTCGTCACCACCGACAGCTTCGACAACCCGCAGGTCGTGCAGACGGTGGCCGCGGCGGAGATCCCGCGCGACTTCCTCGCCGTCGACATCGGCCCGCGCACCCGCAAGGCGTTCGCCGCCGCAGTCGCCCGCGCCCAGACACTGTTCTGGAACGGCCCGCTCGGCGTCTTCGAGAAGCCGCCGTTCGACGAGGGGACGCGCGCCGTGGCGCTCGCCCTCGCCGACTGCCCCGGCTTCACCCTGATCGGCGGCGGCGAGACCGTCGCCGCGGTGCATCAGGCCGGGGTCGCCGACCGCATCGGGCACGTCTCGACCGGCGGCGGCGCATCGCTCGAGTTCCTCGCCGGCAAGGCCCTGCCCGGCGTCGCCGCGCTCGCCCGGGCAGCGGAGGGCGCCGGAGGCGCAGGATGAGCAGCGATCCGCATTTTGCGCCGCTGCCGCGACGACCGCTGGTGGCCGGCAACTGGAAGATGAACCTGGTGCGCTGGGAGGCGGACGCCCTCTGCGGCAAGCTCCTTTCGGCACTGCCGCTCGCCACAGAGGTGGCGGTCTTCCCCTCCTTTCCGCTCCTCCCCGGAGTCGTCGAGGCGCTCGCCGGCAGCGGCATCGGCGTCGGCGGCCAGGATCTCCACCGGGAAGCGAAGGGCGCCCACACCGGCGACGTCTCGGGGCTGCAGCTGGCCGACGTCGGCTGCACCTGGGCGCTCTGCGGCCACAGTGAACGCCGCCAGGACCACGGCGAAAGCGACGACCTCGCGGTCGCCAAGGCCCTGGCCGCAGTTCGTGCCGGCCTGAAGCCGCTGCTTTGTGTCGGCGAGACGCGGGCCGAGCGCGGGCGCGGCGAGACCTGCGCGGTGCTCGATCGCCAGCTCGCGCCGCTCGCCGCTCTCGACCACAAGGACCTGCCCGGACTGGTGCTCGCCTACGAACCGGTGTGGGCGATCGGCACCGGCGAGGTGGCCACGCCGGAGATCGCCCAGGAGGCCCACGCCCACCTTCGCCGCCGTCTGGCGACCTTTTGGGGGGCCTCCGGCGCGGCCCTGAGAATTCTTTATGGCGGGTCTGTAACCCCTGATAATTCAAAGGGTTTGGCTGCAATGCCGGACATCGACGGGGGGCTCGTCGGAGGGGCGAGCTTTGACGCCGGCAAATTCCTCGCTATCATCTCTTCTTTCGCCGCTTGAGGCGCTTCGAGGTTCTCCGTGATCTATCTGCTGTACACGCTGCACATCATCATCTGCCTCTTCCTGATCCTGGTCGTCCTGCTGCAGCAGGGCAAGGGCGCGGACCTGTCGGTTTTCGGCGGTGGCACGACCATGGCCGCCTTCGGCGCCAGGAGCGCCACCAACCTCCTGCACCGCATGACGGTCGGCGGCTTCGTGGCGTTCATCCTGACCACCCTGGGGATCGCCTATCTCAAGGGCCATGTCGAGGGTTCCTCGGTCATGAAGGCGGCGGCCAAGCCGCCGGTTTCCGCGCCGGTCACCCCGGCAGCAGCTCCGGCCGCTGCCCCTGCGCCTGCCGACACCACGCCGCCGCCCGCCGCCGCGCCGACCGATACCCCTGCGCCGGCGCCGCAGACTCCGAATCAGCAGTAGAGAGAGCCCGAAGAACCGATGTTCAACAAGCTGGCCGAGCTGGCGGAATTGGTAGACGCGCACGTTTGAGGGGCGTGTGGGGTAACCCGTGCCGGTTCGAGTCCGGCGCTCGGCACCACTTTTTGTAGGACCTTAAAGCAGTAGAAGTCGCCGCGCAGCAGGCGGCAGAGACAGCAAAGGCGGCGTGCGGAGAGATCCGCGAACGCCGCCTTTTCCGTTTCCGGCCGGGACGTCGAGGCTTACGGCAGGAGCGTCGCCTTCTTGATCTCCACCGTGGTCACTGGCACATCGCCGTAAGGTCCGCGATTGCCGCGCGGCACGTTGACGATCTTGTCGGCCACATCCATTCCCTCGACGACTTTCGCGAAAACGGCGTAGCCCCAGCCGCCCGGCGTCTTGGCCGTGAAGTCGAGGGGGCGGTTGTCGTTGACGTTGATGAAGAACTGTGACGTGGCGCTCATCGGATCGTTCGTACGCGCCATCGACAATGTCCCGCGCTTGTTCTTCAGGCCGTTGTCGGCCTCGTTGGCGATCGGCGGCTGGGTCTTCTTCTGCTGCATGTCGGCGGTGAAGCCGCCGCCCTGGATCATGAAGCCGGGGATCACGCGATGGAAGATCGTGCCGTCGTAGAAGCCCGACTTCACGTAGCCGAGGAAGTTTTCGACCGTCTTCGGCGCCTTCTCCGGATCGAGCTCAATGACGATCTTGCCGAGCGAGGTCTCGAGGGCGACGCGCGGGTTGGCGGCCTTGGCCG
This sequence comes from Thermoanaerobaculia bacterium, assembly GCA_044230215.1. Taxonomy (GTDB): domain Bacteria; phylum Acidobacteriota; class Thermoanaerobaculia; order Multivoradales; family JAGPDF01; genus JAGPDF01. Next base: position 3,158 of record JBGARM010000275.1, read on the forward strand.
GCGCGGGATTCGCGGCCTGCGGGGCAGGCGCCGGCGAATCGGAGCCCAGAAGGGCGGCGGCGAACAACAGAATGGCGGGGCTCATGTTCTCTCCTTGTGGAAATGGGGTCGGGGCGAAGTCAGATCGTAGCATCGAGGCCTCGTCCGGGCACTCGGGGAGCACCCAGGGCGAATGGGCGCGGCTGCATCGCCGCGACTCTCTGCTACCGTAGCCCTGCAGACTCCGACGGGAAACCGACGACGACGGAGAGTCCATGGAGGGCATCGAATGTCGCGCAAGTGGATCGTTCTTTTCGTTCTGCTTCTCGCCCCGGCAGCGGCTTCTGCCCAGAGCACCGACGCCTCGAGCCCCGCGCCAACCCGCGGCCGCTTCGAGCTCACGCCGACCGTCTCGTACAATTTCGGCGGAACACTCTCTGCGGAAAGCAGTTACTTCGAGTATTCCGACCTGGAGACCGCCGACGCCGAGGCGTTCGGCATCACCTTCGGCATCCCGCTCTCGCCCAGGGCGCAGATCGAGCTGCTGGCGAGCCGCCAGCAGACCCGGCTCGAAAACGCCAGCGGGTTCTTCCCGGGCGGTCCCGGGGCCGTGGATCTCGACGTCAGCTACTACCACGTCGGCGGGCTCTTCCAGTGGGGCAGCGGCCAGGTGCATCCGTTCGTCGTCGCCAGCCTGGGCGTCACGACCCTGGTCACCGACCTGCCTGGGTCGCGCGACGAGAGCAAGTTCTCCGGCTCGATCGGCGGCGGCGTCAAGCTCTTCCTTACCGAGAGGATCGGCTTGCGTGTCGAGGCCCGCGGCTTCCGGACGCTGGTGGAGGGCGACGACAACGGCATCGACGGCTGTGACCACTGCGACGACTACCGCGACGGCATCGAATACGGCTACGCCGACACCTTCGACCAGATGCAGGCCTCGGTGGGGCTGATCATCGCCTGGTGATTCAGCTCCGCGTGACCTCCTTGGCGACTGCCTCCAGCCGGTTGCGGCCTTTCCTTCCCGGCCGAGAGGCCGCGGCAGGTGCCTGGTATCGACTTTGCTACCCTGTACTGCAGGCTCCGGCTGCACAACCACTATCCCGGAGGAACCCAGGAGGGTTTTCGATGTATCGCAAGCTCATCGTTCTGTTCGTCCTGCTCATCGCCCCGGCGGCGGCTTTCGCCCAGGACGCCAACCACCCGAACAACGCCTACACCCGCGGCCGCTTCGAGCTCACGCCGACCTTCTCGTACAACTTCGGCGGCACGCTGACGGCAGAGGACAGCCTCCTGTCCGATTTCGACCTCGAGGCCGACGACAGCGAGGCCTACGGCGTCACCTTCGGCATCCCGCTCTCGCCGTGGGCGCAGATCGAGCTGCTGGCGAGCCGGCAGCAGACCCAGCTCGTCTACGACCGGGGCCTCTTCGGCGGCAGTCGCGGCGTCGCCGACTTCGACGTCACCTACTACCATGTCGGCGGACTCTT
>JBGARM010000276.1:0-4589 GCA_044230215.1 Thermoanaerobaculia bacterium
TAGTCGGCGGTGCCGCCGGCGGGCAACAGGTTCATCGGCACCATCGAGAACTGCAGCGTGGCGCCGCCTTGGAGGAAGAGGACCTGGTAGCCGTCGGGAATGCCGGCGAGCTTCTTGACGTCGGCTTCGGCACCGAAGCAGATCTCTTCGAAGGGCTTCGAACGGTGGCTGATCTCGAGGATCGACATGCCGACGCCCGGCAGGGCGAGCAGGTTCTCTTGGGCCTCTTCGAGCACGGGGAGCGGCAATACCGCCGGACCGGCGGAGAAGTTGTAGATGCGATGAACGGTCGTCATGGCAGGGATCTCCGGTGAGAACTGCGTAGGAACGAATTGTATCAACGCGCTGCGAGGCGATGCGCCAGCGCCGCGGCCAGGGGCCGCGCCAGGCGCGCGACCTTGCGCGGACCGACCGGCGACGGTGCGAAGGGCTGCCAGGGGGCGCCCAGCAGATCTCGCCGGAACTCGACGCAGAGCACCTGCCCGGGAAAATCGAACGCATAGCGATAGCCCATCGTGGCCGGGTGGAGGTGATAGGTCGCGTTCTCGCCGGTCGTGAGGCCGAGCTCGCCGTAGGCGGCCCGGAGCGTCGCGACCAGGCCCGCCGGGGAGAGATCCCGCCCGGCGTCGTCGCGGGTGATGAAGTCCACTCCCGGCCGCTGCGCCCAGCCGGCGTAGTTCTCGGGCCGATAGGCCTCGCGCAGCGCGGTCACGATGTCGGCATCGACGGCGACCTCCACCGACCGGGGGGCGTAGCTGTGGAGAGCTACGGCCAAGCCTCCCGCGCCGCAGGTCTCCTGGTACAGCCTCGCGACCGCAGCGTGGTATTGCCGGTAAAGGGAAAGAAGCAGCTCCCGGTCTGCGGCGGCAGTGATGTAGGGCGGCAGCCCCGGCGTCATCCCGGCCGCGACGGCCCCGGGTCCTCCGACTGGTATCTCACGGTTGAGATCGATGAACGTTCGTGGCACCAGCGCCCGCACGACCACGACCCCCCTTGCCGGAGCCTTTCGCGCTGCGCCCGTCAGCCGCGCCGCGACCGCGCCCGCGTCGGAGTGCCCGGTCGGCGAGGGATCGCTCTCGGCCGCCTCTTCCGCCGTCAGCCAGACCTCGTGCAGCAGCAGCTTCACGCCACGCACGAACTCGACCGTCGCCGGGTCGATGACGGTATCGGTGACGTAGGCGAGAGTGTCGCCGATGCGGATGCCGATCGAGCCGCCAGGGTGCTTCTGGCGCCGCAGCCGCAGGCGGAGGCCGCCGATCGCGAGCTCCGCACCGTTCACCGGCACGATCTCGACCGCCATCGGCCAGCGCTCGACCGGCAGGGGAAACAGCGGCGGCGAGAGCAGCTGCGCGATGCCCTCCGGACCGCCGACGGTCAGCGGCGGTGCCGGAGCGTGAATGCGGATCGATCGATCGGCGGCCAGCCCGAGCAGGTACGAGAGGCCGACGACATGATCGAGGTGATAGTGGCTGAGGAGCACCTCGAGCCGGCGTCCGGCGGGGAGGAGCGCCGCCACCGCGGGCTCGAGCAGCCGGGCGACCCCGGTGCCGGCATCGAGCAACAGCGAGTCGCTCTCCGTCGCCAGCAGGAACGACATGGTCTGCCGCCCGGCGGCGGGCAGGTAGCCGGCCGTTCCGAGCGGAGCGAGCTTCAAGGGGCGACCGGCTGCGCCGCTTCCGTCCACCGCAGATCGGCGGAGAGCGTTCCGGCGTCGAGCAGCTGGCGGATGTGCGCCAGCCGCTTGTAGCGCGGGCCGTCGAACTCGGGCTTGGTCAGACCGGCGGCGAGATAGGCCTCGTAGATCTCGCGCGCGCCGCTGCGGGCGTTCCACTTCAGCCGGAAGCCGGGGAAGGCGTGGGCGAACTTGTCGCAGCTCACGCGGTAGTTGCGGGCGTCGGGCCCGGCCCCCTGGGCGAAGGTGACTTCGCAACCGGGAATCGTCTCGCCGACGATCTCGGCGAGCTCGCGGATGCGGTAGTTCTCCGCCGAGGCGCCGATGTTGAAGGCCTGCGCATGGACCTTCTCGCGCGGGGCATCGAGCAGCACCAGAAAGGCGCGGCAGATGTCTTCGACATGGACGATCGGCCGCCAGGGGGTGCCGTCACTCTGCAGCACGATCTTGCCGGTGGTCACCGCCCAGGCCGTCAGGTTGTTGAGCACCAGATCGACGCGCAGGCGCGGCGAGATGCCGTAGGCGGTGGCGTTCCGCAGGAAGACCGGCGTGAAGGCGTCGTCGGCGAGGCGCGTGAGCTCCTCTTCGAGCCGCACCTTGGAGACTGCGTAGGGGGTGAGCGGCGCGAGCGTCGCCTGTTCGTCGAGGAGGCCGTCCCCCGACGCCCCGTAGTTGCTGCACGAGGAGGAGAAGAGGAAGCGCCGGACGCCGGCCTGCTTGGCCAGCCGGGCGAGCCGCAGCGAGCCGTCGAGATTGATGTCGTAGGTCAGGCCGGGGTTGATGTCCCCCAGCGGATCGTTCGACAGCGCCGCGAGGTGCATCACCGCGTCGAAACCCTCGAGGTCGCCCACCGTCACGTCGCGCAGGTCCATCCGCCGCGACGGCCAGGTCTCGGCCACCCGCGGACCGAAGGTGCAGGTCTCGAACAGGTCGCTGTCGAGGCCCGTGGCGTCGATGCCGCGCTCGGCGAGGAGCGGCATCAGCAGCGAGCCGATGTAGCCGTGATGCCCGGTAACCAGTACGCGCATGGCGGGGAGTCCTTTCCGGAAGTGCCGTCCGGGATTCTATCCGCACGGGCTAAGATTGCCCGGAGAATGCGTTCCCCAGACCGTTCCCTGCCCGTCTGGCTCACCTGCGCCGCGCTCCTCGCCGCCGCCGGCTGCAACACCGGCACCGCCGCTCCCCCCGCCGCGCCCGCCGCCGCGCATCCGCCGCAGGTCGGCTTCGAGCCGGCGCCGACCCGCGGCTACATCCTGATCTCCATCGACGCGCTGCGTGCCGATCATCTCGGGCTCTACGGGTACCCCCGGCCGACCTCGCCGTTCCTCGACGAGCTGGCGCGCCGGGCGACGGTCTTCGACCACGCCTTCGCCCAGGTCCCCTCGACGCTGCCGTCGCACATGTCGATGTTCACCGGGCTCTATCCGGCCGAGCACGGGGTCTTTCCCCCCTCCTCCGTGCTGGCGCCCGAGATCCGCACCCTGCCCGAGGTCCTTCAGCACGCCGGCTTCCGCACCGCCGGCCACACCGAAGGCGGCTACGTCCAGGGGGGCTACGGCTTCGCCCGCGGCTTCGGCGAGTGGAGCGACACGCCGTACGACGACGACACCAACGTCGAGCGCACCTTCGGGCGCGGCGTCGCCTTTCTGAAATCGGTCCGGCCGGGGGAGCGCTTCTTCCTCTTCCTGCACAGCTACGTCGTGCACGACCCCTACTGGCCGCCCGAGAAGTACCGCAAGAGGTTCTGGCCGGGGCCGCCGCCGCCCGGCGCCGGCGAGCCTTCCGGCCCGCATTTCGCGGCGATCAACAACGGTCTCGCCGAGGCGAGCCCGGAGGCCGTCGCCTACTTCAAGGCGCTCTACGACGCCTCGATCCGCTACGTCGACGATCAGCTGCGGCAGCTCTTCGCCGACCTCGACGCCAGCGGTCTCTCCGCCGACACGACGGTCATCCTCACCGCCGACCATGGCGAGGAGTTCCTCGAGCACGGCAAGCTCGTCCATACCCAGATCTACCCCGAGTGCCTGCACATCCCGCTCATCGTCGTGCATCCCGCGCAGCGCGCCGGGCTGCGCATCGGCCGGCTGGCGCAGACGATCGACTTCGCCCCGACGATCTACGATCTGGCCGGCGTCACGCCCCCGCCGGGGCTGTCGGGGGCAAGCCTGAAACCGCTGCTGCAGAAGCCCGAGCGGGCGATTTCGGGCGAGGCCTATGCGGAGGTGAAGGTCCTGCGGTTCGACGGCCAGGCGCTCTTTGCCGCACGCGACGGCAAGCTCATGCAGGCGAACCTGGCTTCGGCGGTCATGGAATCCGACGGCCACTGGGTCTCGAAGGAGACCCACTTCGACGCCCTGCCGCCGGCGCTCGAATTCCGCGCCGTCGCCTTTCATCAGCCGCGGGAGATCCAGGCGTCGGTCGACGGCAAGCCGACGACCCGGCTGCGCTTCGAAACCGACTGGAAGGCCTTCCGCCTCGATCTCCCGGGCGGCGCCCGCAAGCACCTGGTGAGTCTCACGACCCCGGGCTGCGACACGCCGCTCGCGCTCGGCGTCGGCAACGATGGACGCTGCCTGTCGTTCAAGATCTACGGCCCGCCACTCGAACGCCGCGAGCTCTTCGACCTCTCCACCGACCCCCTGGCCGCTCACGACCTCTCCACCGAACGCCCCGAACTGTTGCGCGAGTTGCTGGCGCGCCTGGCGAGCGGCTACGAGCACCATCTGCGCACGGCACCCGCCGACCAGGCGCTGACCGAGGAGCAGATCAAGACTCTGCGGGCGCTGGGCTACCTGCAGTAGGTCGGACCGACCTGGGTTTCGCGTTTCACCATCCGGCGCCGGTGGTCGGGTCACTCCGGCACTCGGGGAGATGGGGCCGGCGTCTAGTGAAGCTGGCCACCGACCCCATCTCCCCG
>JBGARM010000277.1:0-4589 GCA_044230215.1 Thermoanaerobaculia bacterium
GTCGACTCCCAATCGGGCGTCCGCATCCACGACGTGATCCAAACCGACGCGGCGAACAACCCCGGGAGCTAGGGCGGCCCGTTGATAGACAGCCGAGGCCGACTGGTGGGCGTCACCACGGCGATCTACGGCACCTCCGGTTCCTCCGCCGGCGTGGGCTTCGCGATTCCGGCGGCGGCGGTGGCGCGATCCGTTCCCCAGCTCGTGCGGCACGGGCGCATCGTCCGCCCGAGCCTCGGCTTCGAGCTGGCGCCCGACGCCCTGGTGGAGGCGCTCGGCCTCGCGGGTGCGCTAGTGCTCACGGTCGACGAGGGCAGCGAGGCGGCACGCCTCGGCGTGACGGGCACCCAACGGAAGACTCCCGGAGGGTGGCTCGCCGGTGACCTGGTCGAAGCGGTGGATGGCCGCGCGATCCGTTCCTCGGGCGAACTACTGGACTGGCTCGAGAGCAAGCAGGCTGGCGAGTCCGTGACTCTGGACCTCTACCGCGGCGGCGAGCGCCGCACGCTCTCGTTGGTCCTGGCTCCACCGGGTCCCGGTCCCGGGACGAGTGTTCCGATGCCGGCGGAGGCCCCGCCTCCGGCCGCCGACAACTGAGGCCGGCGGATCGGAATCAGCGGCCGTGATGCGACGAATCGCGCGGGTCGGCGCCTGGGCGCTGGTCGGAGCCCATGTGGCGATCGGGGGAGCACTCGGGGTGCTGCTGCTCCACCCAGCCACCATGGTCATCTACTGGCTCGAGCACGCCCCCGATACCGCTGGGCTCGGGCGGGCCTGGCGCTTTGCGCTCGACAGCTTGCTCGCGGCCTTCGAGCCGGGCATGCTCGTGATGACCGGCCGCTTCGCGGCCTTCGGCACGGCCCTCGGGCTCTTCTCCGGTCTCTTCACGGTGGCGGCTCGGCGCCACCAGCGGCAAGTGGAGCGCCTGGCCCGGCTGCTCGATCGCGATCTCGCGACTCTGATTCGCCAGGGAGAACGACAGAGCCTGGAGTTCAAGGCGTCGATCCGCTGGGACTACCGCAATGGCTGTGTCCATCGTGAGCTCGAGTCGCCGATCGTCCGCTCGATCGCCGGTTTCCTGAACGGCGGTGGGGGAACATTGCTGATCGGCGTCGCCGACTCCGGAGAGGTCCTCGGGATCGAACCCGATCTCGCGACCCTGCGCGGCAGGAGCCACGACGCTTTCGAGCGCCTGATCCTCGATCTCGTGGCGCAGAAGCTCGGCACGGCGTCGTGCACCTTCGTCCACGTCCTCTTCCAACGGGTCGGCGACCGCGACGTCTGCCGCGTCACGGTCGAGCCGGCGCCGAGCCCGGTCTTCCTGCGCGACGGCCACGGCTCGCACCTCCTGGTGCGCACCGGCAACGCGACACGCGAGCTCGACGCCGAGGAGACGCTCCGGCACGTCCAGGGACGGTAGAACGCATCGCGCGGACGCAGCCAGCGACGTACGGGGGACTGCGGATATAGGCTTGCCTGGTGTGCCTTCGCGTGAGTGTCGAGAGCGACGCCTGGAGACCGGAACTGTGATCGAGGCGCGGTCGAGCGACGAGACGCTGCGGGCGTTGATCGCCCGCTGGCGCCAGGATCCCCGCAGCACGTTCCAGACCTGGTTTCTCTGGGAAGAGCGACTCAAGAACTTCCGCTCCATCCGCCGTGGGCTCCAATTGGTGGTTGCGCGAGATCGAGGCGGGCACCTTCGGCAACGCCTACCGCGGCTCTTCGCTGGAAACGGTGGTCGAGTCGGTGGCCGAGCAGCGCCAGATCTTCAAGGGCGCCGACCACGCCTTCCTCTGGAAGCCCAAGCTGCGGATTCCGGACATCTACGAGAACAGCGACCACCAGCGCGCTTTCGGGCGCTTCCTGCACACCTGTGCGTGCTGCGACGGCGAGCAGCAGGTCGTGGCGGCGATCCGGCAACTCGACGCGCAACGGATCAAGGGCCTCGGGCCGGCGGCGGCGAACCTGCTCTACTTCCTTCACCCGGTGCTCGTGCCGCCCTTCAACACGGCCATCGTCAACGGCTACAACGCGATTGCCGGCGCCAAGGCCAGGCTCGGCCGCTGGGACGACTTCCTCGCGATGCGCGAAGGGATTCTCGCGCTCAACGAGCGCTTCCGCGATCAGCTCTCGAACGATCTCGGGGCCATCGGCGGCTTCCTCTTCGACGTCGGCACCGGCCGCTATCCAGCGCCGCCACGCAGCGGCGACGTCGCGGAGCAGGCCCGATGGGAGGAAGAGCTCGCGCGAGTGCGTGAGGAGAGCGCGTCGCAGGCGAAAGCGCTCGCGAGAGCCCGCGAGAGCGACCACACCCACGCCGAGGTGCAGGGCTGGCTGCGGGACCTGGGGCTCGCCCTCGGCTTCGAGGTCTGGGTCGCTTCCAACGACCGGAGCCGGCCCTACGGCACCGGCCGACTGGCGGACGGCTGCCGGGCCGAGTTGCCGGCCGCCTTCGCGTCCTCGTCGGCGTCCGAGACCATCCGGCTGATCGACATCCTCTTGCTCGACCGAACGAGCGGCCGAGCCGTAGCCGCCTTCGAAGTCGAGCACACCACCAGCATCTACTCGGGTATCGTGCGCATGCTCGATCTCGCCCTGGGCTTCGAGTCGGAGCATCCATCCGCGGCCGCCTACTTTCTCGTCGCGCCTGACGAGCGCGAAGAGGAGGTGCGGGCGCAGCTGGCTCGGCCCGCCTTCAGCCGCGTCCGCGACCTCGCCTTGTCCTACCTTCCTTACGGCGAGCTGCGCCAGCATCGCGAAGCGATCGCTCGCTTCGGCTCGGGCCTGAAGGCCGTGCGGGCTATCGCCAAGCCACTGAGCTGAAGGTCGGCAATGCCCGCCCGGGCCCTGCCCTCCAGCGGCGAGCTTCACGGCGTCCTGGATCACATCACCTCTACTTCTTGCGCGAGGCGAATCGCGCCGGCGGGCTGGTGGTCGACAAGGCAGCGCCAGACTGGCCCGCGAACATCGCCGCCAGCGGCGCATCTCGTCTGGATCGAGCGCGGGAGCCTCTGCCGCCCTCGCCCCGGAGCTCGCCCTGAACTCGCGGCGCGTCGGCGATCTCGAGGCGCCGCTAGAGGCGGTTGAGGTAGCCGGTGATTCCTGCCCCATTGGGCGGGCTCCATACCACCAGAGGGGCCGACAATGGTAAAAGGGCTCGTTGCCGGCTCAGCGTCGTCTTCTATGGAGATCGTTATGACTGTCACCAAGAAACCGATCCAGGCCGGGCTCGACCGCAGAACTGTCTTGCGCGGGGGGCTCCTCGCCCTGGGGTCCATTGGCGCCGGCGGGCTTCGATCCCTCTCTGCTGACGCGCCAATTGAGGTTCCAGCTTACCCGACCGCTCCCGACGCAGTCGCCAACCTTGGGCGCACAGCTGCAGCAGGGCAAGTCGACGTTGGGGGCGGAACGACCTATCACTCATGGTTCTTCGGCGGCGCCTATCCGGCGCCGACGATTCGCATTCGTGAAGGCGAAAATCTGCAAGTCTTGCTCTCCAACCAGCTGCCAGAGCCGACCTCGATTCACTGGCACGGAGTGCCCCTGCCCAACGGCATGGACGGCGTGCCCGGCGTGACGCAGGATGCGGTCGAGCCAGGCGGCACTTTCGCCTACGAGTTTCCGGCGGCGCCAGCTGGCAGCTACCTCTACCATAGCCACTACGGCCTGCAACTCGACCGCGGTCTCACTGGCCCGCTGATCATCGAGGAGACAACACCTCACGTCGCCTGGGACCTCGACTACACTGTCTTTCTCGACGACTACTTGCCGGGCGCGCCGCGGCCACTCGCCGGCGGGATGGGCATGGGCGCGCGCACGCCGCCCTACGAGGGTCTCCTGATCAACGGCAAGCTGCCCGCCGCTGCCCCGATCTTTCGTGTTCGAAACGGGGACCGCGCCCGGCTGCGCCTCATCAATGGTGGTAGCGCAACCACTTTTCGGGTCGCGATCACGGGCCACAGGCTCGAGGTCACTCATGCCGACGGCCGCCCGGTCGTTCCGGTCGTGGTCGACTCGGTGACGTTGGGCATGGGCGAGCGGATCGATGTCATCGTCACCGCGAATCGGCCCGGCGTGTGGGCCCTGGTCGCGGCACCGCTCGAGGTTCAGGCTCCGGCGGCACGTGCCGTGCTGCGCTACAGGGGCGCGCTGGGCGACGGCACCGTCGGATCTCAGGTCCCGGAGGGCCTGCGCGGGGGTCGGCAACTCGCGATCGAGGATCTGATCTCGCTTGAGCTGGATCCGGGGGGAGCTCAACCCGTCGATCGGACCATCGATCTCCGTCTCGCCGGCGGCATGATGTCGTCGGCCTGGACGATCAACGGGCAGGCCTATCCAGACGCTGACCCGATCGACCTGCACCTCGGAGAACGCGTTGAGTTCCGCATGTTCAATCAGAGCAACATGCGACATCCGATGCACCTGCACGGACACTTCTTCCGCGTCGGCCGTGCCCTCAAAGACACGGTGAGCGTGCTGCCGATGGCTCGCGTCTCCTTCTCGTTCGTTGCCGACAACCCTGGGAACTGGCTATTTCACTGCCACAACGCGTACCACATGGAGGCGGGGATGGCCCGGGTGGTGCGAAT